>CAYOUP010000117.1:0-9317 GCA_964407125.1 uncultured Hyphomicrobiaceae bacterium
AACGACTGAAGGCACCATCCGCTTTCATGAATGGCTCGGCGACAGCTGGGGCGTTCTTTTTTCCCACCCAAAAGACTTTACGCCGGTCTGCACGACCGAACTCGGCATGATGGCGAGCCTGAAAAGCGAATTCGTCCGCCGCAACGTCAAGGTCGTCGGCCTCAGTGTCGATCCCGTCTCGGATCACAACGTCTGGGCTCAGGACATCAAGGACGTGACGGGCTTTGCGCCGAACTATCCGCTGATCGGCGATCCTGAACTTAAGATCGCCAAGGCTTACGGCATGTTGCCGGCCGATGCAGGCGATTCTTCCCAAGGCCGCACACCGGCCGACAACCAGACCGTACGCAATGTGTTCGTCATCGCACCGGACAAAACGCTGAAGCTGCTGCTGACCTATCCGATGACCACGGGCCGCAATTTCGATGAAATCCTGCGCGTCATCGACTCGCTGCAACTGACAGCGAAACACAAGGTTGCCACGCCTGCCAACTGGAAGCAGGGCGACAAGGTCGTGATCACGGCTGCCGTTTCGGACGAGGAAGCCAGGCAGAAATATCCGCAGGGCTGGGATACGCCGAAGCCCTATCTTCGCCTCGTCGATCAACCGAGGGATTAATATCCGGCTCTACAAGCAGATAACTTTTTGCAATCCCCGCCTGCGCAGGGATTGCATCTGCAGTCTATAACCTCGCATAAATGTCGCCGGAATTGACTTCATGCGGCAGGGTGCGCAGATGGGTTCGCATCATCGCCGGACTGACATTTTTCTGAAACAGAAGCTGCTGGCTCTCCCCCAGGGCGGCGTTGAATTCGTATGGCCCGAGCTGTGTCAGCCTGTCGATGCACGCAACAGCCAAATCCCGCTGAATTGTCGTAAATTCGAATGACAAGGCCGGTATCGGCTCGCTGAGACCGTTGAGCACATTCAGCTCGAAACCCTCAACGTCGATTTTTGCGAATGCAGGCGCGCCATGCTTCTCGATGAGCATATCGAGCGTGACGAGCGGCACGCTGATCGTCTCATCCCAGTGCTGCCCTTCCCATCCGGAAGCATCGCGCGCCGCCGCGATAAAATCCTTCGAAGCAGTGGAAACCGTCGGATTGGCTAGATTGACATGGAAGCTGGCCTCGCCCGCATGGTCGCCCATGGCCGCCTGCACGAGACTGACCATAGGGTTGCGCCCGTAACGCAGCTTAAGCCAGCGATAGGCGGCCGGTTGCGGCTCGATCGCGACGACACGCGCGCCAAGGCTGCGGAAAGCGGCGATCCTGTCGCCAACATGCGCGCCTATATCGAAGACGAGATCGCCCGGCTTGACATACTGGCTGTAGAGCGCGGCCATCATACGGCGGCGGGCGGGATTGCCGTAATAGATGCGCAGAGAGCGGGCAATGCCCGCTGCTCCACGAATTGACCTTCTCAGGCGCGCAACCGGCGCGGCCGCCAACCGCACGGCCTAGCTGGCCGCTGCGGCGAGCTGGCCGGATTGACCGGCAGGCATGTCGTCCGAGCCGGCTTGCGTGACATTGCTGTCTGCGATCTGTTTCAGCTCGATCGGCGCGTTGAGTTCTTCGGGGATGGCGCAAAGACCGATCCGCGACAGGAAGCTGCCGAAACGAGGCGATGCGGTTATCACAGCAAAGGGCACGGCAAGGATCAGGCCGGACAGAAGCGGCGCCGCCCAGGGCAGAACACCCGGCGCTTTCCACAGAAACAGTCCGAGAATGGCGAGACCGAATACCATTTGCGGCCACAAACCGCTAAACGCGGTCGACCAGCTCAGCCCATGAGCATCGCGCTGCTGGCCGTTCCACATGACGCTGCGACCGAAAGCGAGACTGACCATGAAGATCGTCAGCCGGACCGCCGCGATCGGAGCCATCATCATCGAGAAAACGATTTCCGTCAGTGCGCTGGCGACAAACCGGAGACCACCGCCATAGCGCGAAACGCCGCCGCGTGTGGCGAGAACATCGAGCATGCCGATCAGTTTCGGCGCGATGCTGAGGAAGAAGGAGAAAAAGAACAAGCCGATCCCCAGTTCGATCTGCTGCGTGCCAATCGCCGGATCGAACACCTTCAGTGCGGAAAACGCAATCATCAATGTCCAGGCGAAGGCGGCCAGATACATGCCGATACCCATTGCGATATGGAACCGGCTCAGCGGCAGCAATCCGCGCAGGCCGAACACCAGCCGCCAGTACTGCATGTTGCCCTGACACCAGCGCAGGTCGCGCTTGGTAAAATCGAGCAGGGTCGGCGGGCTGTCCTCCCAGCTCTCGACTTCGACCGGCAGCACGCGAACCTCATAGCCGCCAGCGCGCATGAGCGTCGCCTCGACCTGGTCATGGCTGAGGATCCAGCCGCCAAGCGGCGGTTTTCCCGGCAATTTCGGAAGCTCACAGAATGACTCGAACGGTGCGACGCGGATTACCGCATTATGCCCCCAAAAGGGTCCGCAATCGCCGTTCCACCAGGCATTGCCCATCGTGTAGGAGCGCATGCCGTGACGCATGCCGAACTGGAAGATACGGCCGAACGCGCTTTGCGAGGGCGCGCCGGTACAAAGGGTCTGCAGAATGCCGAGACGAGGATGGGCCTGCATGATGCGCACCGTGCGAACGATTTCCGCACCACTCATCAGGCTGTCGGCATCAAGCGGCAGCATCAGGTCATAGGCGCCGCCCCAGCGCGTGACGAAATCGCGGACATTGCCGGCCTTGAAGCCGTCATTACGCTCGCGGCGGCGGTAGAATGTGCGGCTGCGATCGGAAAACTCCGCTTCCCACGCCGCAAACAAGGCCTCTTCCCGCATCGCAATCTTGGGATTGTCGGAATCGCTGAGAATGAAGAAATCGAACTTGTCGGCCTCGCCGGTCCGCGCCAAGCTGTCGCGCATGATCCTGAGCCGCTGAAAGGCGCGCGCGGGGTCTTCGTTTCGCAACGTCATCAGGATCGCGCTGCGCATGACGAGTGGCGCGCTATTATCCGATGACAGAGCGAACGGGCTCACCTCCGCGAGGGCGTTCCTGCTGAAATGCAGGAGCGCGAAACCGATCACGGCGTTCCAGAAGCCCATGACCGTCCACGGCGCCGACATGGCGAAGGCTGCGAATATGCCGATATCGAGCAGCGTCCAGCCATCGCTTCCCAGGACAAGCGCAAGCACGTATAAAAGCCCTGCTATCGTGCCGATGGACAGTGCGGCCATGATCAGGCGGCGCCGAAGCAGGATCCTGTTTTCCTGAAAGCCGCCCGGCGTAAGACCGCGGGAACGTTCCGGAATCTGTTTCAGACGCAGTGGTGTATGATCATTCATTCTCTAGTACTTCCCCGTATGAAAGAGGCGATGACGGACATAAAACACGTAACGCGGCGATTTAATCGATCACAAAAAAGCGAGGATGCGCGGATTGAACCAGGGACCTGACCGGACACATGCGAAAACTCCTCGGGCACTTGTGTATGAGGCCCCTTTTTCAGCGCGCATCCGGACTCTAGAAAATGAAATATTAATTGAAGATGACAGGGCTAAGGCGAAACTGTGCATCCAAAGTCTTTATTCGGGTTTGAGCCGTGGAACCGAGCGTCTTGTCTTCGAGGGACGGCTTCCGGAGAGCGAATGGCCCCGGATGAAAGCGCCATTTCAGGGAGGCGATTTTCCATTTCCGGTGCGGTATGGATATGCCGCCGTTGGACGCGTAGAAGCTGGTCCTGGTGCGCTAATCGGTCGCACGGTCTTCGCCCTTCATCCGCATCAGACGCGCTTCGTCATTCCCGTAGACATGGCTATTCCGATCCCTGATCATATTCCGGCGCGACGGGCGATCCTATCGGCCAATATGGAGACCGCTCTCAATGCGCTGTGGGACAGCGGGGCGAGCGCCGGACAGCGGATCGCGGTCATCGGCGGCGGGTTGGTCGGTCTACTGATTGCTTATCTCGCCGCCAGGCTACCCGGTGCGGATGTAACGCTCATCGACATCAACCCGGAACGCGAACGCTTCGCGCAATCATTCGGTGCATCTTTCCGGCTGCCGGATGAGGCGGGGGAGAATTTTCAGATCATCTTTCATACCAGCGCGACGCAGGAAGGATTGCGTCTTGCGCTCGGCATCGCCGGTTTCGAAGCCCGCATCATCGAGGTGAGCTGGTTCGGCGACAGGGAAATCTCCCTGCCGCTCGGCGGCGCCTTTCACAGCCAGCGCCTGCAAATTATCTCGAGTCAGGTCGGATATGTCGCAGCGTCCAAACGATTTAACTTTACGCACAGGGAGCGCCTTGCAACAGCCGTGATGCTCCTTGATGATGCAGGTCTCGATTCGCTGATTACCGAAGAGGTGGCCTTCGAGGATCTGCCGGCGGAATTGCCCCGCCTGCTCGCCGCCGACGCATCGGGCATAGCAACGGCGGTCCGCTACTGAATGCAATCAAAGGGGGGAAATGTCATGTACGCTCTTGAAGTCCGTGACCATATCATGATCGCGCACAGCCTTCCCGGAGAGTTCTTTGGCCCGGCGCAGAACATGCACGGCGCGACGTTCGTGGTGGATGTTGCCTTTTTCCGCGAGACGTTGGATGCGCATAATGTCGTCGTCGATATCGGCCTGGCCTCGGAAGCGCTGGCCGCCGTCCTGAAACCCATCAATTACAGCAATCTCGACGAAGTGCCCGGCTTTCAGGGCAAGCTGACGACCACGGAATTTCTCTGCCGCCACATTTTCGATGAGATGCTCGCGGCCATAGGATCAGGCAAATTGGGAGAAGACGCACAGAATCTTGCCAGCATCCGGGTTACACTGCAGGAAAGCCACGTAGCGCGCGCATGGTTCGAAGGGCCGGTGGGGTCATCATGAAGCTGCACTTCGCAATTCCCGGAGATATCGACACGCCGACCGGCGGCTACATTTATGACCGCACGGTGATGTCCCGGCTGCCGAACGAAGGCGTTGAAGTCAGCCATGTCGCCCTGCCCTCGGGTTTTCCGCTTCCTTCCGCAGAAGAACTTGCCGAGACCGCCCAGATGCTGGCCGCCGTTCCCTCGGATTCGGTGCTGCTGATCGATGGGCTTGCCTTCGGCGCGCTGCCGGACGAGGTGCTCGACGGCGTAACTGCGCCGATCGTGGTCATCCTCCACCACCCTCTCGGCCTTGAAACCGGCCTCGACCCGGAGGTCAGCCATGACCTGCTGGCTTCGGAAAAGGCCGCGCTTCAGCATGCGCGCCATATCATCGTGACGAGCCCGTCCATTGCCGAGGCGCTGCCGAAACTTTTCTTCGTACCGCCCCCGCCGATTACCGTCGCCGAACCCGGTACGGAACGCGCGCCCCGCGCCCAAGGCGGCGGCGATCGCTGCGAGATCATCAGCGTCGGCTCGGTTATTCCGCGCAAGGGCCATGATGTTCTGGTCGAAGCGCTCAGCAAACTGCGCCATCTGGACTGGAATGCGAAAATCGTCGGCAGTGATGACCGGGATACCGACTTTGCCGGACGTGTGCGGGCGCGGATCACCGAAACCGGCCTTGAGGACCGCATTGCACTGACCGGCGCGATGGCCAAGGACGAACTCTACAGCCATTATCACAAGGCGGATATTTTCGCGTTGCCCTCCCGCTATGAGGGCTATGGCATGGTTTTCGCCGAGGCTCTGGCGCGCGGACTTCCCATCGTCGCCGCACGCGCGGGGGCCGTTCCCGGAACCGTTCCGCGCGAGGCGGGGCTGCTCGTCGAGCCGGACGACCCGGACGCCTTCGCCGGGGTGCTGGAAAGGCTGATCATGGATAAGGACTTGCGCGAACAGCTTGCCGGTGCGGCGTGGGATCATGCGCAAAGCCTGCCGCGCTGGGAGGATACGGTGCGCAAGATCGTTTCGGTCATTCAAGAGGTTCAAGCTTGAGCGGCTTTTCCGCAGACTGGCTTCGAATTCGCGAACCTGCGGATCACAGAGCTCGCGATAGAAGCCTTGTCGCGAGCCTTCTTTCCTATCTGGGCGACAGCGAGCATGCGGCCTTGCTCGATCTGGGTTGCGGCACCGGCTCCAATCTGCGCGCGCTCGCCCCCGACTTGCCCATGTCGCAACACTGGCATCTCGTCGATCATAACCCTGCCCTGCTCGATGCCGCTCGTGAAGAGATCGAGCAATGGCTGCCGCGCGCTAATGTGGGGGAGCTGAGCTACTCTTTAGAGACCGCCGACCTGACGGCCGATCTGGACCGGCTGTTCTCCCGAAGCGCTTACGACATCGTCACGGCCGCTGCATTGTTCGATCTCGTCTCCGAGGACTGGATGGATGAATTCGTGCCGCATCTTGCAAGGCAGGGTTCAGTCTTCTTCACAACGCTCATCTATAATGGCGAAATGCGCTGGACGCCGGAACATGAAGAGGACGAAACCATCCGGACCGCTTTCAACCATCATCAGCGGATGGACAAGGGCTTCGGCGTGGCGGCCGGTCCGCGGGCGGGCTGGCTGCTTGCGGAAAAGCTGAAGCGGGCGGGCTACAGGGTCGAGCTTCGGTTGAGCCCCTGGCGGCTCGGCCCGGAAGATCGCCAGCTCATGCTTGAGAATGCGAAGGGCATCGCAAACGCAGCCAGGGAAACCGGCCTCGTCGGTGAAGCGGATCTGTCGTCATGGACCGAAAGCCGCGCGGCGCTCACACGCTGCGAGATCGGCCATGTCGATCTGCTCGCTCTTCCTGGGTAACCGGCTGGGCATCCTCGGAGGATGTCTATTTGTCAGCGAAATACGAGATCCCCGCGGAGGCGGAGATTCAGTAAAATGATGGCTGAATCCCCTCTTTCGAGGGGATTTCGTTTGCTGTTGAGGCTGATGCCGCCGTTTACTGCGACTGCGGCACTTGCGGGCCGGACGGTGCGGGCGTCCCCGAAGGTTCAGAAGAGGAAGACGGCGGCACAATCGGCTTGAGCGACGGCAGCGAGGACGGCGATCCGGAACCGTCGCTTTGCGATGGCGTGACGCCGTCAAGGATCGAGCGGGGCTTCGTGTCGCGCGAAGCGAGAACTGCGAGCAGAATGCTGGTTGCGAAGAACACCGCTGCAAGAACAGCCGTCATGCGCGTCAGCAGGTTGGCTGCACCGCGTCCTGTCATGAAGCCTCCGCCACCGCCGCCCATGCCGAGTGCGCCGCCTTCGGATTTCTGGATCAGCACCACGCCGACAAGCGCCGCGGCAATCATGAGATGAATTACGAGTATTACGGTCGTCATGGGTTTCTTTCACTGGAATTTCTGGCGGTTTAACGCATTTGCGCCGCGAATGCCAGAAAGATAGCTATGTAAAATGGATCGGCGTAACGGTCCTCAGCCGGACTTGGCTGCCTTGGCCGGTATCGCAGTGCGCTCGATACGCTTCGGACTGCGCTCCGGCATCGGCGGAACCGGCCCGTCATGGGCTTTGATTGCTGCATTTCTCACAGGTTCGGACGGACAGCGGAATTTGAGCTGCTCGAAGACATTCACATAGCGCTTTACGAGATTGTAGTCGGCTGCGGTGAGATTGGCCTTCACCCATTCCGCGCCCCGTTCGAAATATGTGTCGATACCAAGAACAGTCAGCGCCTCTTTCTCCGTGCGCAGCCGCTGGCAGCTTTCCTCATCAAGCGGAGACGCTGAGGCAATCTGCAAACCCGATGAAATCGCTACACAAACGGTAAGCACGCTGGCGAAGACAAGCCGTCCGGTTTCCCAATCCCTCAACATTACAATCACTCTATGTGGCCTGACTTATCGGTCCGCTCCGGCGGTCATTGCCCATTTCAGGCGCGGCTTTTCGCACCTGCCTCGATAATTCCCAGAAAATCTTTCGCGAGCAAACTCGCCCCCCCCACGAGAGCGCCATCAACGCCGTCAATTGTCAAGATTTCAGCGGCATTACCCGGCTTCACCGAGCCGCCATAGAGAATGCGTGTCTCACCGGCAACGGACACGCCGAGCAATTCGCCGAGTTTGCCACGGATAAATGTGTGAACTTCCGCAATATCAGCTGTTGTCGGGGTCAGGCCGGTGCCGATGGCCCAGACCGGCTCATAGGCGATAACCGCGTTCACAGCGTTCACCCCGTCCGGCAGAGAGCCCTTGAGCTGACGGCCGATAACGTCGAGGGCAAGACCGAGGCGGCGCTCGCCTTGCGTCTCTCCGATGCAGATAATGGCAAGCAATCCCGCCTGCTGCGCGGCGGCGGCTTTTGCGGCGACATCACGATCACGCTCGCCATGCATGGAACGCCGCTCCGAATGGCCGAGAATAACGGCGGACGCGCCGACGTCGGCCAGCATCTGCGCGGAGATATTGCCTGTATAAGCGCCAGAGACCTTTTCATGGCAATCCTGCCCGCCGACGGCGATGGGGCTGCCGTCAGCAGCCTTAACGGTGGCGCTGATCAGCGTTGCAGGCGGGCAGACCATAATATCCGCGCCCGTATCGAAACCGCCCGCGGCAATGCCCTGCTTCAAAGCGGCAATCTCGCCTAGCGATGCCCGCAATCCGTTCATTTTCCAGTTTCCAGCGATGAGTGGCCTGATTGAAGGCATGAACGCTCCTTCCCGAGATTGTCTCTTGACATTAGCCGCGCTGAGCCTTGATTTAGCGTCATGAACACGATGGCGCAAGTGATGGCGCTGTTCCCGCCGAGGCGCAAGAGCTTAAGTTTGATGCTGCTGCCGGGGACGCGCGCCCCAAAACAGATGGTTGCTATAAGAACATGCTGAATTCACTGAGGAAAAGTGCCGGGAGCTGGGTCGTCAAGATTCTGATGGCTATGCTTGTCGTAAGTTTTGCGATCTGGGGAATTGGCGATATTCTTCGCGGCCAGTCCAGAACGATTTTGGCCGAGGTGGGCGATCGAGAGGTCTCGCCCGTCGAGTTCCAGCGTGACTATATCAATCAGGTGAACGCGCTGAGCGCCCGTCTTGGCCGTCAGCTTACGGGACAGGAAGCCCGCGCCTTCGGCATTCCGCAAAGCGTGCTGCAAAATGTCATCAGCCGCACCGCTATCGACATTCATGCCGACGAGCTGGGTCTTGGCATCTCCAATGATGCGATCGTCAGCCTTATTCAGAAGGAGAAGAGCTTCCTGAACTCCGAAGGCAAATTCGAGCCGGCGCGTTTCCAGGAATTCCTGCGTAACCGCAACATGTCCGAGCAGGCCTTTCTCAATTTGCAGCGCGGAGAGATGATCCGTGGTCAGATCATGAGCGCGCTGAGCCGCGGAGCCTACGTGCCGGACACGCTGCTCAATGCCATCAATCATCATCGCAATGACGAGCGGAGCATAAAATATTTCGTGCTCAGCCCCGG
>CAYOUP010000118.1:0-9254 GCA_964407125.1 uncultured Hyphomicrobiaceae bacterium
CGTGACGGTCACATGACTTTCAAGACCCCGCTCAAGGTGAGTGCCAAAGCCGCCGCGCATCCGCCTTCCAAGCTGGGGCTGAAGCCGGGCAGCACGATCAGCGTCCATGATGCGGTCTATGCGCTGGTCACGAAATCCGCAAATGACGTCGCTGCGGTTGTCGCTGAGAATATCGCCGGATCCGAGACCGCCTTTGCCCGGATGATGACGCAGAAAGCGCGCGCAATCGGTATGACGAAAACCACATATCGCAATGCGTCCGGTCTTCCGAATTCGGAACAGGTCACCACCGCGCGCGATCTCATAACGCTTGGCCGCCGCATGCGGACGGATTTTCCGAAGCTTTCGAAGGTTTTCAGCACGCGCTACTTCACATATGGCAAACGCAAATTCCGCAATCACAACAGGCTGCTGTTCAGCTATAGCGGCATGGAAGGCTTGAAAACCGGCTTTACGCGCGCATCCGGCTTCAACCTGCTCGCCTCCTGCCGCCGCGAGGACAAATATCTGATCGCCGTCGTGCTTGGCGGCCGTTCCGGCAGGGCGCGGAATGCACGGATGCAGACCCTGCTCGACCGGTCCTGGGTGAAAGCCGTCGCGCTGAAGACCTACAAGAAGAGCAATCCAATCGCGATTGCCGGCGTGGTGCATGACGACGACAACCTTCCGGAACGCAATCCGGCCTTTCACGATGTCGATCTTGGTCCCGAGATTGAGATTTCCGAAGAGGAAATTGCGGAAATCAGGCTTGCAATGGCGGAACAGGGTAATGCCGAGCCAACCGTCGAACACGAGGAAGCCGCAACGGCGCTTTCGGCAAAGGTTGTTATTTCCAATGCTGAGCCTTCGCCTGAGCCTCAAGCGGCTGTGCAACAAAGAGCTGAACCGCAAGCCGCGGCTCAACAAACGGCATCACTGACCCCGCCCGGTCCCTACCACATTCAAGTTGCATCTTTCCTGAGCCCGGATCTGGCCGAAAACTATCTTAACAAAGTCTCGCAAAAAGCTGGTTCCATGCTGCGGGGCCATGACGGGCATACGGTGCGCGGCGAGGTTAAGGGAAAGGCATACTACCGTGCACGATACAGCAGCTTCACACGCAACAAGGCGGCAAGCACCTGCTCGGCCCTGAAGAAACTCCACATCGACTGTCTTGTTGTTCGGGCGGAATAACGCGTTCAGCCTATCGACACGCCATTCCCAGATGCGCCGTAAGCATTTCCTTGATCTGGGCAACGGCGCTTGTGCGGATCGACTTGTCGTCGTCGCTTCTCAGCATCGCTGCAACCCGCATCAGATGGAGTATCACGGCAGCGAGCGGCGCACGCTGCGTAGTCTGCACCGGGGGCTCGACAGCGCCAAGTAACGTCTCGATACGTCCGCGCAATTGCGCGCGGGCCTGTTTCTTGACAGCCGGATCAATTCCGCGCCGTTCCGCGACGATCGTGAAAACGGGATTGGCTTCCAGAAAGGCAACAAAACCTGCGAACAGTTGGTCCGCCATAGTGGCAACCGGCGCACCACCTGTTTCGGAGGCGAGTTCGTCAAGCATTGCGGCAAGCTCGTCCAGCAACCTTGCATGGATCTCGGCCGCCAGAGCTTCCTTGGTCGGGAAAAACTGGTAGAGCGAGCCGATGGACGCGCCCGCGCGTTCGGCAATTTCCGTCATCGTCGCCGCGTCGTAGCCCTTTTCTGCAAGGACATATGCGCCCGCATCGGTGAGTGCCGACACGCGTTCATGGCCACGTTGACGGCGCGGCCTTTTAACGGTGCGCTTGGCGATTTTTCTTGATTTTTGTGAGGATGTGCTCATAAAACTAGTATATGAGGATTCCCTCATATAATGTCATCCGCGTGAGAGTACGCGCCAATATTCTGTCAGTCCTCAACCCTTGAACCGGAATAAACTCATGTCGCTTCATATCGATCCCTCCGATACCGCGCTTGTTCTTATCGACATCCAGAACGGCACACTGGCGTTTCCGCTCTCGCCCTATGGCCGCGAAGATCTGATCGGCCGGTCAGCCGAGCTGTGCAGGGCATTCATGGAAGCCGGCGCCATGATTGTAAAGGTAAGGATAGCCTTTTCACCCGATGGAGGCGACCGTCTTTCGCAAGCTGTCGATATGCCGATGATGCTTCCCGAGGGCGGTTTTCCAGACGGCTGGTCGGATATTGCGACGGAAATCGACAAGTTCCCCGCCGCGCTCACGATCACCAAACGCCAATGGAGCGCCTTTTTCGGAACCGAACTGGATCTTCAGTTCCGGCGCAGAGGCATCAGGACCGTGGTGCTTGCCGGAATTGCCACGAATTTCGGTGTTGAATCGACCGCCCGGGATGGCTGGCAGCTCGGTTACGCCATGGTGATTGCAGAGGACGCATGCACGTCCTTGGGCGCCGATATGCATGAATTTGCGATTGGGAAGACACTGCCACGCGTCTCCCGTATACTTGCAACGTCCGATATCGCAAACGCTCTCAGTCAAGCCACTTAGCAAGGTGCTGTCAAAAGCCCCTGAAGTCTGCCGTCAATCCCGCACATGCTGCAGGAGGATGTCCTTCGCCTCGTTGAGCTTGGCGGCCACATAATCCGTGCCGCCCTGATCGGGGTGGAATTTCTTCATCAGATTACGGTGCGCCGTCTGAATTTCCTCCCGTTTCGCGCCCGCTTTCAGGCCGAGATAGGCGTAAGCCTCCTCCAGCGTCATGGTGCTGGCGCCCTGCCTGGCTGAACTGCGCTCGCGCCGGGGGCCGCCAACTCTGTCCATATAGGCTTCCAGCAATTGCGCCGCCTGCGGATCCTTCAGCCGTGCCTCTTGGAGCAATTCGTCCAGCTCATCCGGTTTCATGCTCGACAAGAGCCGTCCGGTAAATTTTCCGCGCTTGACGCGCCCCTCCATCGCCCCGGTGTCGTGATCGAGCGCCATGTCCAGCAGCGCGGTACGCACGGTGGAACGCTGGCCGCCGCTCTTCCGGCTGTTTCCCGGGCTGCCGCCCCAGGGAAAGCCCATGCCCAGCAATGTGAGCGCAAAGAACGCGATCGGTATGGCAAGCGCGAAGCCGCCGCGCACCGCGAGCACAGCGGCAAGAACAAGGAGAAGCACCCCCATCGTCTTGCGGGACCTCTGCGCCATCACCCCTGGATCGGCGGAAATAAAGGCGCGCCCGACCAGCAGGATGAAGACAAGGAGTACGAGGCCGAGAAGAATATATTGCATTGCAGCTTTTCAGCGTTTGAGTTGCTCCAGAAGGAGCTGACCACGGCCGCGCGCAGAGCTTTCCAACGCCTTCTGCCCGCCTGCCGCATAAGCCGCAACGGCGCGCAGCAGCTCGCGCAATTGATCGGCAGAGCCTGCATCGAAACGGCAATATGCGCCCTTCGTCAATCGCGCAATTTCACGAAATGCCCTTTCCGCGGGCTGGTCATGGCCTTCCTGGAACATGAAGGCGGGAACGCCGAGCAGGCCAAGCTCACCGGCGAGATTGGCGAGATGGTCGATATCCTCCTCCATGCAGTCGCCGACATAGACCAGCGCGTTCACCTTCTGTTTTTCCGCTTCCTTTCGCGTATGCGTGAGAACCTTGCGGATTTGCGTGAAGCCGCCCAGACAGCGCATTCCGGTCATCAGCCTTGCCAGCGCTTCCGGATCGCTGACCCATTTCGACGCACGGCACTCATCGAAGCTGCGGAAATAGATAAGCTGAACGTCAAGGCCGCCTATCGACTTGACGGTGAGAAACATATCCGCCTGAAGCTTGAGCGCCATATCCCATGTCGGCTGTCGGCTCATGGTCGCGTCCATGGCGAAAACGAGACGGCCCCGCGCGCCAGTATGAGAGGTCGGCGCGGCGGTTTTCATTTTCTCAATGAAGCTGGCGACCTCATGATCGCTCGACGGCTGATCGGATATGTCGCGATCCGGCGTCCGGGCCGGGGTCTTATCGTCTGAAGTCATCAGTGAAACTCCTGATATCACTTTACGGCGATATGAAAAACAGGCCAAGACAATGAAGCACGCCTTTTGGCTGGCTTTCCTTTTTTCCGTCAGCCTTATAGTGTCACCGGGCATATTTTTGGGGTTTTAGGTCGATGATATTTCGTGGCTTGCCGATTGCACGGACACTGCAAGGCTTGCGCGCCACTGTGAAAAAATGGCGGCGCAAGGGGCATCGCATCGCGCTTGTGCCGACAATGGGCGCACTTCATGAGGGACATTTGTCCCTTATCGAGCTTGCCCGCAAGAAGGCCAACCGCGTTATCGTTTCCATTTTCGTCAATCCGACGCAATTCGGGCCGAACGAGGATTTTGACGCCTATCCGCGAGACGAAGCGGGCGATTGGGTGAAAGTGGCCCGTGCAAAAGCCCATCTGCTTTACACGCCTTCCGTGTCCACGATCTATCCTGACGACTTTTCGACACGGGTCGAAGTGATCGGTCTGACCTCCGGTCTCGAAGGCGCAAGCCGTCCGCGGCATTTTGCCGGCGTAACGACCGTCGTCACCAAGTTGTTCCTGCAATGCCTGCCCGATTTCGCGGTTTTCGGTGAAAAGGACTATCAGCAGCTTCTCATCATTCGCCAGCTTGCGCACGACCTGGACCTGCCTATCGAAATCGTCGGCGGACCGATCGTGCGCGAGGAGGATGGCCTCGCCCTGTCATCCCGTAATACCTATCTGGATGAGCATGCCCGGTCTATCGCTCCGCGCTTTTACGGCGTCCTGTGTGAAGTCGCCAAGGATCTTGCCGAAGGACGGCCCGTTCATGAAGTGACCTTTCTGGGGCGTGACTGGCTGGAGGGCGCGGGCTTCAAGGTCGATTATCTGGAAGTTCGCGACGCAGCCAATCTCATGCCCGTCGGCCAGACCGTGACAGCACCGTCGCGGCTCCTGGGGGCGGTCTATCTCGGGCCTATACGCCTCATCGACAACGTCCCCGTCGGCCCGCCGCAACTGCGCTAGGTGGTATGGACACGTATGTGATCCAAAGAATGGTTGCTGCGGTTGTGACGATGGCAAGGACGTTCTTCGCCGTCTTTTCATATTAGGTTGCAACACGTCTAAACTGTTTCAACTTTCAGAAGCTAGCGCGATCCGGTCTGCGTTGCAGTTTGGGCGGTGCTGAATTAATCTCGGTAAACTGACCGCGACGACCTTGCGGTAGCTGGCGGCAGGTCAGTCGTAGAACGGGAGATTGCCGGGTGCCCGCTTACGGACATGCGCCCGAGAGGGGGATTAATGACGGCCGTCCAGCGCCGCATCATCATCTTTTTCCTAGTCTCTTACCCTTTGACCTGGTGGGGGTTTGCCCTTGCATGGCTTGTGCCGTCGCAAGCCTGGGCGGCGACTAATTTCGCTCTTGGGCCACTGATAGCAGCACCGATCGTGCTCTGGTTTAGCGAGGGCCGTGAAGGTCTCCTGCGCTGGGTGAGGCGCTTCATGCGATTCCGGGCACCGGTCTGGGTCTATACGGCTGCGTTTTTCGTCCCTCTTGGAATTGGTGCCCTCTCAACAGTGCTCGCCATCGCGACCGGCACGCCACCGGGACCTGTGCCGACTTACGGCCTCGGCGATCTCGTTTTCGCCGCGGCGATCGTTTTCATCATGGGGCCCTTTCCTGAGGAAGTGTCATTTCGAGGCTTCGGGCAGCACGAGTTACAGACCGAGGTCTCGCCGCTCGCCGCGAGCCTGTGGATTGGCTTTGGCGTCGTGATCTGGCATCTGCCACTGTTGCTTTCCGGTGAGATATCCTGGCTGATCACCGTCACCATCATCGCCGTGAGCGTCGTCTACGCTTGGTTGTACTGCTGCGGTGGCAGTGTCTGGCCGCTGGTCATCGTCCACTTCACTCACAACTACTTTGTCGCGGGATTTTTGCAGGAGATCTTTGCCGTGGGCGACCGGATGCCGTTTCTTGTCATACTCACAGCATTCTACGTCGTTTGGGTGGCGCTCATCATATGGCAACTCGGCTCCTCGCTGGGCCTGAGGCATCAGCCGGAGTAAACGCCTGCCGAACCCGGCGGTATGACCAAGCCGCTAGGGGGAGGCACACGGCCTCGATGACCGTGAATTGATCCACAGCGGGAATGGACTTCCCCGGCGAACTGGAGCAATTTAACGCCAGCAATGCCTGTATCAGGCGGGAGGGCGGAGCAGCAATCATGACTTATCGTGTGATCCTGGAACAACGCGGCGGGAAACAGCAGATACTTGACGAATGCGCGACCCGTAAGGCAGCCATGGTCCGCATCGACCAATACCGGCTGGACGATGAGGGGCATGATGAATATTGGCGCCTGATGATCCGCGATGGCGACCGGGTGATCTACACGCACCGCTCGACCAACCATATCGTAGATAATCTGAGCGAGGACGAACGCAAATCCGGCCGTATTCTGGCGAATGAGGAGTCGTAGTACAGCCGGAAGCAAGTTCGCCCCCGGTTTGCCGGGCGTTGCGGGAGACTGCGAACGCGGCTACTGTCCCTGTGCAAAAGGCCGCACGACATGATTAATGAGCAATCGCTGACGCATTTCGAGCCGCTTGGCACGGCATTGCTGAAGCCGATCTACAAGGACTATTCCTTCGGAAATGTCGCCAACACGGTACATTTCCTGCTGACCGGCGAACGGCTCGGAAACCTTCTGCCTGCGGACTGTTTTGGCGGCGAATATCCAAAGCCGCGCAATGTGGTGCTGTTTCTGCTCGATGCCTTCGGCTGGCAGTCCTGGAAGCGTTATGGCGAACGTTTCGCCGCGACCGGGAAAATCATGCATGAGGGCGTGCTGACGCCTGTTTCCGCGCTGTTCCCGAGCACGACATCGGCCTCGATTTCGACGATCAATCTTGGCGTACTGCCCGCGCGGCATGCGCTTTACGAATGGGGCATCTATATCCCGGACTATGGCGAGGTGATCCAGTCTCTGCCCTTTACGCCGCTCGGAACCCATGAACGCGAGCTTTGTCAGATGAGCGGATATGATCCGTTAAAGCTGCTTGCCGTCCATGAAACCGTTTACCAGCGGCTGGCCCGCCACGGCGTCAATTCGATGCAGTTTCTCAAAGCTGATCTGACCAGATCGAGCTATAATACTATTGTCAGCCAAGGTGCGCATCTTGTGCCGCATGATACGCTTGCCGAAGGTCTTCTGCAGGTCAGGCAGGCTGTCGAAACCGCCGAAGGCAGGAACTATTTCTATTTCTATTGGCCAAGCGTCGATACGATGGGCCACAAATATGGACCCGGCAGCGATTTTCATGCGGTGGAGTCCGAAGCCTACTGGCTGACATTTGAAAGCATCCTTGGCGGCTTGAAGCGTCCCGATACGCTGTTTCTTTTCCTGGCCGATCACGATCAGGTTCTCGGCCGCCGGGGCAATACGATCTATATTAACGAACAGTTGCCTCAACTGGCCGACATTCTGCCCGTCAGTCCGACCGGAAAAACGATCTGGCCCAACGGTTCGCCGCGCGACATGTTTCTTCATGTCAAACCGGAACGCCGCGAGGAGACTCTTGCGTTACTTAGCGAGAATTATGGTGAAATCGCGGACATTATGATGGTTGACGAAGCGTTGTCCCTTGGGCTTTTCGGGCCGGAACCCGTGTCGGACACATTGCGTGCGCGCCTTGGCGACATACTGGTTCTGCCCCATGATGGCGAGTTCATTTTCTGGCGTGAGCGTGACGTCATGGAAAACCGCAGCCAGGGCCATCATGGCGGACTTGCCGCCCCGGAACTGATCACGGCCTTCGCCGCAATCGACCACCTGTAACGCCTTCTCATCCTTTCATCAGCGAGTCCGCTGCGTAGTGCTCAATAATTGTGCATTCGCCAATTAGTTGTGCACCAACTGCCCTGAACGCTGGCCGTCTATTAACGATTTCCTTTCGGCCCCTCTGAAAAAATCATTTTAAAACAACGTAATAGGGCGGATTTGCACCGTCTGGCACGGCGTTTGATTAAGAGTAAGGCGATCTTTCTGTGCACTGCACATGAAAGGATCGAGTTGAAACACAAGATTATCAGGCTGCGGCAAGGTAAGCGGAGGTTGGGCATATGAAACTGGTGACCGCCATTATCAAACCCTTCAAGCTGGATGACGTCAGGAGCGCCCTGACCGATATCGGCATTGAAGGCATGACCGTTACGGAGGTCAAAGGCTTTGGGCGGCAGAAGGGCCACACGGAAATCTACCGTGGCACCGAATACGCGATCAATTTCGTACCGAAAATAAAGCTCGAAATTGTCGTTCAGTCCGATCAGGTGAGCAAAGCTGTCGAGGCGATCTCGTCATCAGCGAAAACCGGTCAGATTGGCGACGGCAAGGTGTTTGTTTCGGCTGTGGAGCACTCGATGCGCATCCGCACCGGCGAAACGGACTCCGACGCATTGTGACCGGTTTGGGGGAATCTGGAATGGATATGCAGAAAGGGTTAACACTTATGACACCGATGAGGACCGCAGTAGCGGCGCTTCTCACCTTAATCATTGGCGGTTTTGCTTTTTCAGTAGCCGCTTATGCACAGGATCCTGCTGCTGCGGCGGCGGTAAGCACTGAACTTCCTGCCGATGGCAAATACATCATAAACACGCTGCTTTTTCTCGTGACGGGCTTTCTCGTCATGTGGATGGCTGCTGGTTTCGCAATGCTTGAAGCCGGTCTTGTCCGGACGAAGAACGTTGCGATGCAGTGCACGAAAAACATTGCTCTGTATGCGATCTCCGGCCTGATGTTCTGGGCGGTTGGCTACAATGTGATGTATCCGGGCGAGGCATGGATCGTCATGGATTATATCGGTAATTTTGCACCGAAGGATATTCCGCCGGTCGACGCCGATCCGGGCAGCTATGCAGCGGCCTCCGACTGGTTCTTCCAGATGGTGTTCTGCGCCACGGCCTGCTCGATCGTTTCCGGTACGTTGGCCGAACGTATCAAGTTGTGGCCTTTCCTGTTCTTCTGTGTCGTCCTTACAGGCGTCATTTACCCGATCGAAGGGTCGTGGGACTGGGGTACTGGGTGGCTTGACGATATGGGCTTCGCGGACTTTGCAGGCTCCACGATCGTGCATTCGACAGGCGGCTGGGCCGCACTTTCGGGCGCCATCATTCTTGGCGCGCGTATCGGCAAATACGGACCGAATGGCGAAACCCGGGCCATCCCCGGATCAAGCATGTCCCTGGCGACCCTGGGTACGTTCATTCTGTGGCTCGGCTGGTTCGGCTTTAACGGCGGTTCGCAGCTTGCCA
>CAYOUP010000119.1:0-9234 GCA_964407125.1 uncultured Hyphomicrobiaceae bacterium
CCGGGGTCTCCGCAATGTACATGTTTTCACGGAATTTTTCCCAGTGGCCGGACTGTTCCCAGAGCGTGCGCTCCATCATGTCGGGCGAGTTGACCTCGACGAATCCGGCTTTGGTCTGTACACGGCGGATATAGTTGACCAGTTCCTGGAACATGGTCCAGCCCTTGGGGTGCCAGAAGACTGAGCCTTGCGCCTCTTCCTGGAAATGGAATAGGTCCATCTCGCGGCCGAGACGCCGGTGGTCGCGCTTTTCCGCTTCCTCCAGCATCTTCAGATAGGCATCCAGATCCTGCGGTTTGGCCCAGGCGGTGCCGTATATGCGCTGAAGCATCGGATTGCGGTGATCGCCGCGCCAATAGGCGCCCGCGAGCTTTTGCAGCTTGAAGGCCTTGCCGACTTTGCCGGTCGAATTCATATGCGGGCCGCGGCACAGATCGAGCCAGTCGCCCTGCTTGTAGATCTTCAGATCCTGACCTTCAGGGATGGCGTCCACCAGCTCAACCTTGAAAGTCTCGCCCTGTTTCTTGAAGTGATCCTTCGCCTTTTTCCGGCTCCAGACTTCCTTGGTGAAGGGCTTATCGGCCGCGATGATCTCGTGCATCTTCTTCTCGATCTTTTCCAGATCGTCGGGCGTGAAGCTCTCCTCGCGGTGGAAATCGTAATAGAAGCCGTTCTCGATGACTGGACCGATGGTTACCTGGGTGCCCGGATAGAGCGCCTGCACGGCCTCGGCCATCACATGCGCCGCATCGTGCCGGATCAGCTCCAGCGCTTCGGGGTCTTCGCGGGTGATGATCTTGACGGCAGCGTCGCCCGCGATCGGATCGGCGAGATCGGCAAGCTCGCCATCGAGCGACAGGGCAACGGCCTTCTT
The DNA here is from genome assembly GCA_964407125.1 of uncultured Hyphomicrobiaceae bacterium. Taxonomy (GTDB): domain Bacteria; phylum Pseudomonadota; class Alphaproteobacteria; order Rhizobiales; family Rhodomicrobiaceae; genus JAHQVI01. The sequence continues at coordinate 875 of CAYOUP010000119.1, forward strand.
GGCCAGCGATTTCGAGATGGATGCAGCCAGCTCCGCTCCGGTAATGCCGGATTCGAATTCGCGAACGGAGCCATCGGGGAAAGTTAGGTGGATCATGGGAATAACCTCTCACTCCCGCGCACAAGAGCGGGTAAGACAAAACTGACTGTCAGCTAACATTTCTGAAGATGGTGATCAATGACGTTTTAGGCACAGGCCGTTCCGATTTTACGGCGGCTGGCAGATATATACTCGGCCAGCTTTAGCGATCGGTTCTCTATTGTTTTTTACGCTATGGTGATTTTGTGAATGCAGACGCCACATCCTGTGTTTGCAAATGCATCACTTGCCTATATAACGCAATTTCCGCCGTTGCGTACAAAATAGGGGGCGCTATGTTGAGCATCGCAAAGACCTGCACTGCCTCATTGGTCATGTGGTTTGTCCTTTCGGGTTCGGTCCTGGCTCAAAGTACCTTGCCGGTACTCTCCGAAAATACGCCGGACGGTCAGCTAATCCGACTTGCCCAGGCGACGAGCGGCAATGCTCCGGTCTCGATTTCGGACACGGTTGCCGATCTGAACGCCAATACCGTGACCATCATCTCGGGCAACCCGAACGGCACCTATCTCTATCTCGCCTATGATATGTCCGCCGTTCTCGATGACGGCAACAATCTGCGCGTGCTTCCAATCGTGGGCAAGGGTGGCGCTCAGAACACCAAGGATGTCCTCTACCTCAAGGGTGTCGACATGGGCATCACGCAGTCGGCGGTCCTGCGCTATTACGACAGGACTGGCGAGGTTGGACGCAACATTGCCAACCGCCTGCGCTACATCACAAGGCTTTACAATGAGGAGATGCACCTGCTTGTCGCCGCCAATATCAACAGCATCGAGGAGCTGCGCGGCAAGAAGGTCAACTTCAGCGATCTGGGAAGCGGAACGCAGCTTTCGAGCACGTTGATCTTTGATTATTTAGGGATTCCCGTCGAAGAAGTGAATATGGGACAGGGCGACGCCTTCGAAGCGATCAAGCGGGGCGAGATCTCCGCGACCGTTCTGATCGCGGGCAAGCCGAGCGGCTCCTTCTCGAAGCTTCAGGCAAAACCGGGGCAGTACAAGCTGATCGAGGTTCCCTATGCGCCTGAACTGCAGGCAGAATACCTTCCCGCAACATTGACGCATGCAGACTATCCCAATCTGATTCCCGAAGGTCAGCAGATCAATACAATAGCGGCCAGTTCCGTGCTTGCCGTTTTCAACTGGGCGGCTGACAGCGACCGCTACAGGCGTGTCGCCAGGTTCACTAAGGCATTCTTCGAGAATTTCGACAAATTTCTGCAAAAGCCGCGTCATCCGAAGTGGAAGGAAGTCAATCTCGCGGCGGAGCTTCCGGGCTGGACCCGTTTCGCTCCGGCGCAGGAATTGCTGGACAAGGTTTCCGTCGCCGGCAATCAGGCCGATCAGAATCGTCTCAAGACAGAATTCACCAGGTTTTTGAGCAATCAGTCTGGTAGCACGGTCGCTGCGGGCGATCTGACCGAAGAACGCCGTGAAGAGCTTTTCCGCAAGTTTCTTGAATGGCAGGGATCACAGTAACGGCTGGCTGCTCCGGCTTCTTTCCGGTTCATTGGAAAATACGTGCCGTCATATCGTTGGCGGTCGCAGCGAGGTTTCGTTTGCGGCCAGCTTGCTTTTCTTGCGCGCTCCGACCGTCCTCTCGCGATAAAGCAGGTAAAGGCCGGACGATACGATCACGGCTCCGCCCGCAAGCGTCCATACGCTCGGCACATCGGAAAATACGACATATCCGAGCGTCGTCTGGAAAATCAGCCCGATATAGGTGAACGGCGCCAGCACCGGCGCAGGGGTGTTCTTATGCGCCAGGATCAGGAGATAATGCCCGAAACCGCCGATCGTGCCTGTCATGAAGAGCAGCACCCAGGTCAGAGTGTCGGCCGGCCATGTCCAGAAATAGGCGGCCGCAGGAAACAGAAGGATCGTACCCGCGAGCGGTGTATGGATCTGGGTGACGATGGTCGAATCATGGCGCGAAAGATAGCGCGTGATGACGATGTATGAGGCGTAAACGATCGTGGAAGCGAACGAATAGATGATCGCCCAGTGCACGCCGCCGAAGCCGGGCCGTACAACGAGCAGCACCCCGGAAAAACCGGCCATGACTGCAAGCAGGCGCCGCCAGCCGATCCACTCGCCAAGGATAGGTCCCGCCAATATCGCAACGATAAAGGGCGACAGAAAGAACACCGTCGCGATCATGTCGAGCTGAAGATAACGCAGTGCTGCGAAATTCAATGCTGTCGTTGAAAACAACAGGATACCGCGAAGAATTTGCAGCCATGGCCGCGTCGATTTGAATGCACGCAGGACTGGGCGGGGGCCGAAGGCGACGACATTGAAAACTGCATGGCTGAAAAAACGGAACCAGGCCACCTGCAAGACCGGCAATGCGGCGACGCTGACGATATATTTTGCTGTGGCGTCGAGGAAAGCAAAGCTGGTTATGGCGCAGCACATGAGCCCGATGCCGATCAGCCGTGTATTATCTGTCTCGGATTCGGCCCAGCTTGACGGCATCGAGCACTCCAATTGCCGGATTTTCAGGATTTTTTAACAGGCGTTATTCAACACGCACGTGTCATATCAGTTCGCCCTGCGCATGAATAGCTTCAAGCCATTGCATGGCTGCCCTGCATAAACCGTGGCCCGCAGGCTTCGCTTGTGTGATTTTTACACCGCATCCGACAATCTCGCCATCATGACGCCGCCTTGATGTTATCATTGGCCTGCTGACGAGTCGCCTGAATGGATAGTGGAATGGATATGATCGTCGTTCGGCGTACAGTTTCGATGCGATTGAGCTTGCAGAAGTTCGGGAAACTTCCTGTCGCGCTCGCATGCGCCACGATTCTGGCCGGACTTTCCGGATGCGGTGCATCGCCTGGCGGTGATGGCGAGACGCTTTCTACCGCCGCGCCGGTCGCCCTGATACCGAACCGGACCGATACGGGCGGCAGCAATGCGCTCATTGCGCCGGTCAACGACGCCGAGCTGCGAAAAGCAGTCGAGCGCTACCGCATTTCCAAGAATCGCGGTGAGGCGAATATAGACACCGCCGGCGTCGATCTGAATGGTGATGGCAGTCCGGAAGCGCTGGTTCTGTTTGCGGGCAAGGACTGGTGCGTGCAGACCGGTTGTTCGCTGGTGGTCTTCCAGCTTGAAGCGACGGGCTATCGTCCGGTTTCGCATATCACGCGCGTTCGTCCTCCGGTCCTTGTCGGGCCAGACAGTAATTTCGGCTGGAGCGATCTTCTGGTGAATACGGGCGGCGGGCCGTCGCCAGTACGCACGGTGCGTCTCGGCTTTATCGGCAAGGGCTATCCGGTCAATGCGCTTTTGCAGCCGGAACCTTTAACGGAGACGATTTCGCGCTCGCAAGGCGTTCTTGCGGAAAGCACTGGATTTTCAGCATTTTCGCGTCAGGTGGCAGCCGATCAATCGGGGTCGGCGCAATAGCTGTAAAGCCAGTCATTGCGGGATAGGAGACGCAAGGACGGGACGGCCCGCATCACGATATTCCGTGCAAGCCGCATCGGCCCCTGCATGTGGTAAATCGCGCCCATCTGCAAGGCGCCGCGCCTTACTCTCGCGAGGCGCCCTCGCCGTCGTGCTTCGTACTGCCTGAATGCAAGCGACGGAACATCCGGTGTTCGCGCCAACTCGTCCGCCAATATTGCCGCATCTTCAATCGCCATGACTGCGCCCGAAGCCAGAAACGGCATGATCGGATGGGCCGAATCCCCCAAAAGGGTCATACGTCCCACGCTCCATCGCGGCAGCGGCTCCATTTCGAGCAGGAGCCGGCACATCCAGCCGTCAAACTCCTGCAAAACGCGATAGGCATTCTCATCCCAGCCCGCGAAATGCGGCTTGAGATGATGCGTCTCGCCGGGGCTGCCCCAGCTTTGCGGATCCGCAGACCCTTTCGTGACAGCGACGGCGTTCAGAGGACCATCCGGGCCGCAGCAATATCTCACGATGTGGGCGTGTGGTCCGAGCCAAAGCTGGATGGCGTTGTTTTCACCGGCAGTATCCGGCGCAGGCTTTGCCGTTGAGCGCCAGGCTTTCAGGCCGGATGGCCGTGCCTTCCTGCCGAAAAGCTGGAGGCGGAGGTGTGAATGAGCGCCGTCCGCCCCGATCAGCGCCGTGCCTTCGATCTCCTGCCCATCCGGCGTCATCGCCGCAACGCCCAGCCCGGTGTTCCGGACGCTCAGAACCGGGAAGTTCGTCGTCAGAGTGACATTATTGCTCTGGCGGACTTTTTCGTGAAGCAGACGGTGGAGCAGGGCGCGTTCGGCAACGTAGTAGGGCGCGCCGTAACGTTTCTGTGATGTCTGGCCGAAAGGAATTTCGCAGAGTATCCGGCCTGAGGGTCCGTCACCGATTATGAGGGATTCCGGTTGTCCCGCCTGGGCGTCAAGGGCTTCGCCCAATCCCCATTTGCGCAAGAGCCTGCTGCCATTGGGGCCGATCTGTATTCCCGCGCCGGTTTCGCTGAAATGAGCGTCGGCTTCCAGAACATGCGAATAAATCCCCTGGCTTGCCAGGGCCAGCGCGGTGCTGAGACCACCGATTCCCCCGCCAGCAATGAGCACCGGGCTGTTCTGCTGTACGGATACCATAAGCACCTACCTGTCAGCCTGCCTTCCGGCCGTTCTGGTGCAGGCAATAGGGAGGATCGCTCTGATCTGCAGCGAGATTGGGGTCATGCAGATAAAGCGTGGAACAATATGGGCAAACGATCTGGTTATCCGATCCCATATCGAGATAGATATGGGGGTGATCGTGCGGCGGCTTGGCGCCCATGCAGTTGAATTCCTTCACGCCAATATGAATTTTCTCGACACCAACATCGTTGCAGAAATGAGGTACACTGGGTGCCGCCATGATCGCCTGTCCATTGTTTCAGTTAATTGCGGGGATGCTGCTGCTTCTGATCACGACCCGCAACATGTTTCTGATAGAAAGGGATTATTCAACCTTGAGTGGGATATAACATCTGCGAATGCTTCTAACGGGATAGGCCATGGAACGCAACAGGATCGGCATAGCTCTGGGCGGCGGTGCGGCGCGCGGCTGGGCGCATATTGGCGTATTGAAAGCGCTGGACGCCTATGGGCTGAGGCCGGATGTCGTTGCTGGAACCTCGATAGGCGCGGTGGTAGGCGGCTGTTATGCCGCAGGCAAGCTTGCCGAGCTTGAGGCGTTCGTCCACTCGCTCACCTCGCGCAACGTGCTCAGATATCTCGATCTTGACTTTACCGGCAGCGGCCTGCTTTCGGGCACGAGGTTGCATAAGACATTCGCCAGGCATCTTGCTGGCCTGGATATCGAGGATCTGGAGAAGACGTTCGTTGCCGTTGCAACTGAAATCGGAACCGGGCGCGAGATCTGGCTGACGCAAGGCTCGCTGATCCGTGCGATCCGGGCGTCCTACGCCCTGCCGGGTATTTTCAAGCCTGTCCATATCAACGATCACTGGCTGATGGATGGCGCATTCGTCAATCCGGTGCCTGTGGCCGTTTGCCGTGCGATGGGGGCAAGCGTCGTGATCGCCGTCAATCTTCACGCTGGCGGCCTGTCCCGGACCGCATTCATGCCGCTTGAGGCAAGCGCGGAAGATGACGATGCGATCGAGAATGGCGAGGAGCCGCCAGCCAAGAAGCCTCGCATCCCGCTGTTGCGCAATTTGCGGCACCAGCTTTTCCGCAAGGGCAATGGCAACAGTGCGCCGGGCCTTTCGCGCGTCCTGCTGGAGGCGTTCAATATAACGCAGGACCGGATTGCACGGGCGCGTCTGGCGGGCGATCCGCCGGATGTGATTATCACCCCGCGTCTGCGCGACATGGGACTGTTCGAATTCCACAAGGCGGAGTCGGCAATCAGCCACGGATTCGACGCAACGATCAGACAACTCGACGAAATCGAGCTTTCGACCGTCGCTGCACAGGAAGAGCTCGAAGCGTCCGTTTGAATTTTTACAAATATAAATCTTTTCCCTCATCCCGTGTCTGCAACGCGCCACTTCGTGCTGCACAGCGCACGGAACGAGGTGTAAATTTTATGCCTTTGCGGGCACGGCGCCTCGTGAACCGCCAGTCAGCATGCCGGCCACGAAGGCGCTACAGCCAATGACAAGACATGCCGCCGAAAGGATCAACAAAATCGAGTATTTATGGCTATAGCCGGTAAGAGAGGAGACCAGACCAGTATAGCCGGATGACTCGGTGAAATAGAGGGCCGCAGCGGTCATGGAAGCGAAAAAGCTCGTCAGATAGCTCCACACTGGGATGTTGTCGCGTCCGCCCCAGAGCGAGAAGAAGACGACCGGGGCCAGGAACATTGACGCTGTACCCGAAACGGCAACCGCCGAAAACAGGTCCTTCGAGCCAAGGAACAGCATCGCAAGTCCGCCCACAAGAAACAGCACCATCGCGATGCGACCATTGGCGATCGTCGGCTGGCCGGCACGCATGTCGATAATGGAGAGTTTTGCCGCGCTTGAGAATGTAGAGTCGAGCGTGGACATGCAGGACACCACCAGCGCGATATTGAACAGCAACATCGGCCAATCGCCGACGAGCCGGGCAAAGCTGGCGACGAAATCCTCGCCTTCGATCTTCTGAAGCCCAGCCCAGATGCCGAGAATGCCGGCAGCGAGAATGCAGAGGCCGGAAATCCATGCCGCATTATAGAAGCTTGCCATCGTCGTGCGCCGGTCGGCGATGAAGCCGCGATCCATCATGACGGGGTCATGCATTGGATAGCTCCAGATCTGAAGAAACGCGACCGCCAGCAGTACCCAGCCCGCATTGGCCGCCTCCTTGGATGAGCCAATGATGGCGTTCACGTCGAAACTGCCCGTGGAAATCGCAATCAGCATCAGGCCAGCAAGGATGACGCCGAACAGGCTCATCTGGAATACATCGGTGCGGATCGAGGCGTTCAGTCCGCCGAGCAGCGAATAGCCAAGCGTAATGCAGCCGACGATCAGGATCGAGGCGATATAGGCGGCTGAGCCGTCCATGCCGAAGATCAAGCCGATGACAAGCAGATTGGCGAAGACTTCCGACAGAAGCCGCACACCGACAACGAAATTATAGCTGCTCGTGCCTGCGCTGCCGAAGCGCGCATGAAGGAAGGATTGAATGCTGGTGAAACCGTGGCGGAAGCGAAGGCTGGAAATGATCCACGCGCCGGTCAGGAAAGACAGGTAATAGGCGGTGTAGGAGAGCGCGCCCGCAATGCCGTAGAAATAGCCAAGGATGACGGCATTCATAATGGAGCGGGCAAATATCCAGGTCGTAACCTGCGAGAATGTCAGAGCGAGAATGCCGGGCACTGTGCCGTTCTCATCATGTCCGGAATAGAATGAGGCGGTATTTTTTGCACGGGGGCTGAGCCACAGACTTGCGGCGGCAATGAGGGCGGTGATCACGCTGAGTGTAACGACGCTGTCGGCCATGACCCATCTTTCCTGTTTAAGCAGCAATGCAATAAAGCGGGGGAGGGGAATCCGGGCAAGCTGTTTCAGCCGGTCTGACGCAGTTGTGATGCTTCCGCGAGTTTCTGCGAGGCGCGCTGTTCTGGCCGGAATTCCAATGGTTTGATGTGGAGCGGCTTGCCCGTGGCGTTGCGCTCGGTCATTGGCAGGACATCGAGACTTGGCCATAGGCCGCTGGTCAAAGCCCCCGCATAGGCAGGCGCGCTTCCGGCTGATCGCAAAGCCGCGGATGCTGCGCCCGCATCATAGGCAAGGCGTTCAACGGAGAAGCGCAGACCATTCTCGGATGGTTCGATAAGCCCGTACCAGCCGTCGCTCGTGCCATCATTGGCGGGCATGCCGATCACGCCGGGATTGAACCAGACACTTTCGCCGATATGCTCGATGAAAGGGATGCCGCAGTGTCCCGCGATGATGATGTCGGCTCCGGCGTCTTCCAGATCCGCCTGCTTTTCGTGTTCCGGCGTCGAGGCGAAGATGAAGCGGCTCGTCTCGCTGACGCCGCCATGAATGACGCGAGAACACCGCCCGGCAAGCGTGAATGTCAGCTTCGCGGGCAGGGCGGCCATCCATTCGCGGCTGACATCGGAAATGCGGCTGTCGGCATAAGGATACCAGCCCTTGGACAGCAGGTCGCAAGCGGTGCCCTCATCGAAACCGCACCCGCAATCCGGTGCGCGTGCCGAAAGGCTTTCCTCGCAATTGCCCCTGATGACATGACAGCCCCAATCGCGGATGAACTGCACCGTTTCCTCAGGTTCAGCGCAATAGGCGACAACATCGCCGGTGCAGAT
>CAYOUP010000120.1:0-9204 GCA_964407125.1 uncultured Hyphomicrobiaceae bacterium
TGCGCTCGGCGGATGGGTCGATGCCATTGCGGAGCATGACGCGCGCGTCGTCCAGTTTCCGCCGGGCCTCCGAAAGCGAAGTCTCGCCATATACGCCGAGCGCTAACAGTTTTTGCTTTCCGGCGAACCTGTAGCGGTAGCGCCAATATTTCGAGCCATTGGGATGAACGAGCAGAAACAGCCCGCGCGCGTCGCTCAGCTTGTAAGGCTTATCGCGCGTCTCGGCGCTGCGAATCACAGCATCTTGAAGCGGCATGGTGGTATATCGCTTAGTGATTTTTGGTGGTACCCACGCATGTACCACCACCACATAACGACTGCAAGCGAAGGTTGGCGAATGTTAACGGCTTATAAATTGATTGGAATTGCTGGCGTTTTGCCAAGTTTTCGGAGCTTGGCGAAGGCCCACGAGGGCTATGTTGGCTGGGGTGCTAGGATTCGAACCTAGGATCACGAGACCAAAACCCGTTGCCTTACCACTTGGCCACACCCCAATCGCCAGCATTGAGATAAAGGGGTTTCAGCTCTTTGTAAAGCTGCTGCGGCCGTTCTTGCGGGGGCAAAATGAAAGAGGCCGGATGTTTCCGGCCTCCTCGGATCGTAAAGATTTTGCGCAAATCAGGCGCGTTTCGGCTCATCATCATTGGCGGCGCGTGGCGGTTTACCTGCATCGGGATTATCGTCGTTTTCCGCCTTCGGTGTCATTCCGGCTCCTTGCATGGGCGTTTCCGCCTTCTGCGGTTCGGACGTTTCTTCGGCAGACTGCTCCGGCTTGGTGTCCACAGCAGATATTTTTGCCTTTTCATCCTCGCCTTCAGCGTCGTCGAGACCAACGGCCTCCGTCACCTCTGACGCCGTCCCGGCCGCTTCATCCTTTATCTCTTCTGCGGTTTCCGCAATGGCGCCGTTTGCCGTTTCGACAGTGTCTTCAACAGCTTCGGCAGCTTGTTCAGCTTTCTCGGCGACAACAGCAGAGGCTCCGGTAGCGGTCTTGGCAGACGATGTTTCGGCGCTTTGGGTTTTTGCCACCGGACCATCAGAGGCGCTCTGGTCAAGATCACCAATGACCGGACCGCTGGAATGCCGTACCGTCTCGGTATCGTCCGAAGCGGTTGCGCGCCCCGCACCGGCTGTTGCGCCCGCCATGGCCAGACCATCATCGTCATGCCGTTTCCGGCGCGACGTGATCAGAAGCGAAATCATCGCAACCAGCAGAATGGCTATAATGATGAAATAGGGCAGGTAGGCATTGAACAGGATTTTGATCCGGTCCCAAGTGGTCAGATTGACCTTGATAATGGAGTCGAAAGTCTTGATCAGGATCTCGGAGGTTCCACCATTCTCATTGGGAACAGATGCGAAAAGCTGAACCTTTACGGTCTGATCACCGCCATCCTTGTTGGGCGTCAACTGCCAGTTCAGACCGGCAAGACTGCCTGAGTCGGCATTCAGCGTTTGTGGTCCTTCCGGCGTGACATCAAAGCCTTCGCTGGTGAGCTTGACGCTGAACGTGCTGGCAAGTTTTTCGAATGCCTGTTTCGCATTTTCAGGCAGATCCTTGACGAATGCGGCAAGGTCGTCCGGGAGGTCGCCAGCCTGAAGATCGTTCAGGAAGGCCAGGTCGATATTCGCCGTATCACCAAACGACATTTCGCTGGGCAACTCGGAGCGCGCGGGCTTTTCGGTTATCCGTGCCAGGGCCGTATTCAGCTCGGGACAATGATCGGGTGCGCCAAGCGCATTGCACGCCTGTTGAGTGATCGGGCCGCTCAAGGCGATGGTATTGCCGGAGCTGCTGGAGGACGCAATCTCAGACCCTCCCGACGGGCCCGAACCATCCCCTCCGGTTGAACCGGAACCCGGTCCATTCGTACCGGATGCCGTCGCGCCCGCAATGCCATTCTCATGGTCCTTGCTGGTCTTAGCTTTTTCTTGCGCTAGCTGCTCAGCTTCGGCCGGCTCTTCCTGAGCGGCGTTTTCCGTCGTCGCTTCAACGGCTGTCTGTTCGGCCTGCTCCTGATTTGGGCTTCCCTGCGTTGTGGCTTCAGCAGCCTGGCGTTCGGCTTTTGCCTTCGCCGCTTTTTCAGCCGCCAGCCTTTCAGCTTCAGCTTTCTCAGCCGCCTCACGTTCGGCGGCTTCCTGCGCAAGACGTTCAGCCTTGGCTTTTTCTGCTGCCATACGCTCGGCTTCCGCCTCGGCGGCCTTGCGTTCGGCCTGTTCCTGCGCCAGCCTCTCGGCTTCTTGCTGTGCCAGACGTTCAGCTTCCGCTTCAGCAGCTTGACGTTCTGCTTCTTCCTTTGCCGCTTTTTCGGCGGCCAGCCGTTCTGCTTCTGCTTGAGCTGCTTTTTCAGCGGCCAGCCTTTCGGCTTCGGCTTTCGCGGCCGCTATGCGCTTCGCCTCGGCTTCGGCGGCTTCGCGTTCCGCCTGTTCTTTTGCCAGCCGTACGGCCTCTTCGGCAGCCTTTCGTTTGGCTTCCTGCTGAGCAAGATATTCGGCCTTGGCCCTTTCTGCTGCGATGCGGGCAGCTTTCTCCTCGGCCGCCTTGCGTTCAGCTTCTTCCTGAGCAAGCCTCTCGGCTTTGGCTTTTTCGGCCGCCAGCCACTTCGCTTTTTCCTGTGCGGCCTTTTCCGCAGCCAGCCTTTCCGCTTCCGCTTTTTCAGCGGCGATGCGGGCAGCTTCTTTCTCGGCGGCCTTGCGTTCGGCCGTTTCCTTGGCGAGCCGTTCGGCCTCCGCCTTGCGTTCGGCTTCAGCCTTGGCCGCTTTGGCTTGTTCGCGGGCTAAACGGTCGGCACTGCTTTGTGCTGCGCGGTCTTCAGCATCGGCCTGGCCGAGCGGTTGTATGTCGGCGGCGTAAACAATCCCCGACAAGAGGCAGACGAAGCCCAGGATCAATAAGCGCATAATTTGATCTCCCCAACCAATCGGCGCCCCCGATGGCCCACAAAACCCTTTAGTTTCTTACATGAGATCGTGCAGTGCGTTAAGACATTCATGGCCCCTATGTTAAGGCTAGTGGCCATAATTTGTGTTAAGACGGTGTTTTTTCCGCTTGGGGCGGGTAAATGCTACGAATTTTATCGCGAAATTCGGCGAAATGGCCTTCGGCGATGGCCTCCCGCATCCGCGCCATGAGATCCTGATAAAAATATGTGTTGGCCCAGCTCAGAAGCATAGGACCCAGAAATTCGCCCGAGCGGAACAAATGATGCAAATAGGCGCGGGAATATTGCGTCGCGGCGGGGCAACCGCTTGTTTCATCCAGCGGAGCGGGATCGTCGGCATGGACGGCGTTGCGCAGATTAACCTTGCCGGACCATGTAAAGGCCTGCCCGTGGCGTCCCGAGCGGGTCGGCATCACACAGTCGAACATGTCAACGCCAAGCGCCACGGCTTCGACAATGTCGAGCGGCGTTCCGACGCCCATCAGATAGCGGGGTTTGTTCTCCGGCAACATGGGCGTCGTGATGCCAAGCGTTTCAAGCATCATCTGCTGCCCTTCGCCGACCGCGAGCCCGCCGATCGAGTAGCCGGGGAAGTCTAGTGCGACGAGATTTTGCGCTGAAATCTCGCGCAGATCCGGGAAGATGCTGCCCTGCACAATACCGAACAGCGCCTGATGCGCACCGGCCATTTCGGCGAAGGCTTTCTGCGAGCGTTCAGCCCAGCGCAGCGACAGCTCCATCGACGCCTTGGCCTCATCATGGGTGGCCGGAAAAGGCGTGCACTCATCGAACTGCATCTGAATATCGGCTCCCAGACGGGTCTGTACCTCAATGGAGCGCTCTGGCGTCAGCATATGGCTGCTGCCGTCGATGTGGGACTGGAAGCTGACGCCTTCCTCGGTAATCTTGCGGAGCCGGGCGAGCGACATGACCTGAAAGCCGCCGCTATCAGTCAGAATCGGGCCGGGCCAGCGCATGAATTCATGTAGCCCGCCGAGCTTTTGAACGCGCTCGTCGCCAGGACGCAGCATGAGATGATAGGTATTGCCGAGAATGATGTCGGCGCCGCACTCGCGGACCGTATCCGGGAACATGGCTTTGACTGTCGCGACCGTGCCGACCGGCATGAAGGCGGGCGTGCGGATCGTGCCGCGCGATGTGAGGATCTCCCCAAGCCGAGCACGCCTGTCCCTGGCCATGAGATTGAACTGAAATCGCTGGGTCATCGTCGGGCAGTCCTTGCGGCGGCGCCTGGTGCACTGACCCATTCACAAGGTTCATGCGCCATCGCACCAGCTCTTTGTTTATGCATCAATTTTACCAAACTCCGGCTGTAGCCTCCGTTTGGATCGATGCACCAGCGGGCGAGAGCAGGCATGCATCGCCATAGGAATAGAAACGGTATCCCGTCTCAATAGCATGGGCATAGGCGCGCTTCATTCTGTCAAGGCCGGAAAAGGCGCTAACCAGCATGAACAGGGTCGATTTCGGCAGGTGGAAATTCGTGACAAGCAAGTCGGTCGCGCGGAAACGGTAGCCGGGAGTGATGAATATATCCGTCTCGCCGCTGAAGGGGCGGATTTCGCCGGTTTTGGTCGCGGCGCTTTCCATGAGGCGCAACGACGTGGTTCCGGTGGCCACGATGCGGCGGCCTTCGCGGCGCGCGCGGGTCAATCGGCTAGCGGCGCCGGCGTCGATCTCGCCCCATTCGGCGTGCATCTTGTGTTCCGCCGTGTCATCAGCCTTGACCGGCAGGAACGTTCCAGCGCCGACGTGGAGGGTGAGGAAGGCCGTTTCTATCCCCGCAACTTTCAGCTTCGCTATGAGATTATCGGTAAAGTGCAACCCGGCTGTCGGGGCGGCGACGGCTCCGGGCTCGGAAGCAAAGCTTGTCTGGTAATCGCTTGCATCGCGCTCATCGGCCTTGCGCCGCGCTGCGATATAGGGCGGGAGCGGCATGACGCCGATCTCTGCAAGGCACTCCATGACCGGGCGGCCATCCGTCTCGAAGGCAATGCGTATTTCACCTCCTTCGCGTTTCTCAAGAACCTGTCCGCGCATGATGTCCGCAAAGTTGATCCAGCCGCCAACACTCAGCTTGCGGCCCGGTTTGGCGAAGGCCAGCCATTCATTGCCGGAAAGCCGCTTGTGGAGTGTCACGCCAATGGTCGCGCCATCGCTACCTTCGCTCTGCCGGACACCGAAAAGCTGAGCCGGAATCACGCGCGTATCGTTGAAAACGAGGACATCGCCGGGGCGGAGCAGGGCAGGCAGGTTGCCGATCGTGCGGTCGGCAAATTCGGGATCGGCGCCCGGCGTTACGCAAAGAAGCCGCGCAGATTCGCGCGGCTCCGCAGGCCGGAGAGCGATGCGTTCCTCCGGCAGATCGAAATCAAAGTCATCGACGCGCATGGCGGCAGTGCCGGTCAGGCCGCATCGGCGGCAACCTGCATTTTGACAATCTTGTCCGGGTCGGTAACCGGCTCGCCGCGCTTGATCTTGTCGACATGTTCCATGCCCTCGATGACACGGCCCCATGCCGTGTACTGACGGTCGAGGAAGGTTGCGTCGTCGAAGCAGATGAAGAACTGGCTGTCGGCGCTGTTCGGGTCCTGCGCGCGGGCCATCGAGCATACGCCCCGGATATGCGGCTCGCTGTTGAACTCCGCCTTCAGGTTCTGGCCGGAGCCGCCCATGCCGGTGCCGGTGGGATCGCCGGTCTGCGCCATGAAGCCGTCAATGACGCGATGGAAGACGACGCCGTCATAAAAGCCCTCGCGGGCCAGCTCCTTGATGCGCTGGACGTGGCTGGGAGCCTTTCCGGGGAGCATCTCGATCACAACACGCCCGTGGGTGATGTCCAGCAGAAGCGTGTTTTCGGGGTCTTTGATTGCGGTCACTCGTCATTCCTTTCGGTTATGATTTTTCCGGTTGTACTAACCGGCGTCCGATGCAAGCTGCATCTTGACGATCTTGTCAGGATTGGAGACCTCGCCATTCTGGCCTTGGCCTTTCTTGATCTGGTCGACAAGTTCCATACCGTCAACAACCTTGCCGAAGATCGTATATTGGCCGTTCAGATGCGGCGCGGCCTCGAACATGATGAAGAACTGGCTATTGGCGCTATTGGGATCTTGTGAGCGCGCCATGCCGAGCGTTCCGCGATCGAAGCTTTCGGCATTCGTGAATTCGGCAGGCAGATCGGGATAGTCGGAGCCCCCTGTGCCATCGCCCAGCGGATCGCCGGTCTGCGCCATGAAGCCGGTGATGACACGGTGGAAGGTCAACCCGTTATAGAAGCCTTCCTTGATAAGCTTCTTGAAGCGCTCGACATGTTTGGGAGCAAGGTCGGGGCGCAGCTCGATGGTCACGCGGCCCGATTTCAGATCGAGATAGACGGTATTGTCCGGATCGGCGGCCAGGGCCGTGCCGCTCAGGGCGAAAAAGATGAGGCAGGCAACAAGAAAGCGTTTCATTGCAAGGCAACTCCAGCATGGACGTTTATTTGTCACGACGGCCGGGAAGCCGCCAGTTTTTCTTTCATGAGCGCCGCAACGGCTGGAGGAACGAAAGCCGACACATCGCCGCCCATTTGAGCGATCTGGCGGACGAAAGTGGCGGCAATATGCCTGTGCTGACCGGCCGAGGGCAGAAACACCGTATCCAGACTGGGGGCGACCGCGCCGTTCATACCCGCCATATGCATTTCATAGTCGAAATCGGTTGCGTCGCGTAAGCCCCGCAGGATCGCTACCGCACCGGAGTTACGCGCGGCGTCAACGGCGAGATCGTCGAAATCGATGATGGAAATCGCGCTGGCGCAGGGCAGATCGGCGATAGTGAGTTCAAGGAATTTGCGGCGGTCTTCGGCTGAGAACAAGGTTTTCTTGGCGTGATGAATGCCGATGCCGACGACGACCTCGTCGAACAGGCGCGCCGCGCGGGACATCAGGTCCAGATGCCCATATGTCACCGGATCGAAACTGCCGGGATAAAACACTTTTCGGGACATGCCCGTTCGCTTTCCTCGTTTCGCGCCGGCCGCGCTCAGCTCCGCCGCACCGTCGCCAGCCAGACCCCGCCAGCCATGAGCAATATGCCGCTTATTCCGTTGGCTGCCTGTTTACGCTTCTTTGTAAACCAGATTTGCGCCGAACCGGCTGCAAATGCAAATGCGGCGTCGATAGTCGTCGTCACGATCATGAAGGTCGCGCCAAGGATGACCAGTTGCAGCGGGGCCGAAAAACTTCCGGCGGGATCGAGGAATTGCGGGAAAAAGGCCCCCAGAAAGAGCAGAACCTTGGGGTTGGACAGCGAAACCGCCAGCCCCTGCAAATACCATCGGCGACGAGCAATGGGGATTTCGGATACATCGTCCTCTGACCTGAATGCCGAACGCAGATGCTTGTAGCCGATCCAGACAAGATAAGCCGCGCCTGCAAGCCGGACCCAGTCGAACCATTCGGCAAGAATGGTAATTGCCGCGCTCATGCCTGCGATTGCAATGCCAACAAGCAGGGCGTTACCAGTCGTGGTCCCGGCAACGGTCGTCAGGGCTGCACGGATGCCATATTTTGTGCCATTTGCCATGAACAGCGACCAGTTCGGGCCGGGAAAAACCGAGAGCAGCGCGCAAGCTGCGATAAAGGCGGTCAGCAACTCGATACTCATGGGATGCCTGCTCTTTCGATCCTGTCGATGATGCCTTGCGGGGTGGCGTATTTGATGGCGTCACGAAATCTACGGTGTTTCGCTTCCATTATCCGGCGCTGGCAGTTCGCCTGTCTGCGGGGCTGGTCCGGTCGGGGCGTCGTCATCACCGCCATTCTCGCCGTTGCCGTTACCATTCCCGTTGCTCTCTTCCGGTATTGAACGGACAGAGACGACACGCTCGTCCACGGCGGTGTGGAAGATGCGCACACCTTGTGTCGAGCGGCCGACAATGGAAATACCCTCGACCGGGCAGCGGATCATCTGGCCGCCATTGGTCACCAGCATGATCTGGTCATTATCCTCGACCGGGAAGGAGGCGATCAGCGGACCGTTACGCTCGTTGACGATCATGCCCATGATGCCTTTGCCGCCGCGGCCGGAGATGCGGTATTCATAGGCGCTGGTGCGCTTGCCGAAGCCGTTTTCCGATATTGTCAGCACGAATTGCTCGGCGGCGCCAAGCTCGGCGTAACGCTGCTGTGTAAGTTCCGCACCGGCTTCGCCGTTCTCTTCGACTTCTTCCGCGGCGAGATCGGCCTCCTCGACAGGTTGCGCCTCGCCGGTTGCCGCGCGCCGGATGGCGTTGGCCTGCTTCACATAGGCGGTCCGTTCGGCCGGCGTTGCATCGACATGGCGCAGGATCGCCATTGATATGACCGTATTGTCTTCATCGAGCCGGATGCCGCGCACACCCGTTGATTCGCGTCCGCGGAAGACGCGTACATCGCCAACGGGGAAGCGGATCGACTGCCCGCGCGCGGTCGTCAGCAGGACATTGTCATTTTCCGTGCAGATGCCGACGCCAACGATGTGAACGCCTTCGTCCAGCTTCATCGCGATCTTGCCGTTCTGGCGGATTTCGACAAAGTCGGACAGGTCGTTGCGGCGGACATCTCCTGTCGAGGTCGCGAACATCACGTTCAACTCGGACCAGCTGCTCTCATCCTCCGGCAGCGGCATGATCGACGTGATCGCCTCATCCTGCCGCAGCGGCAGCAGGTTGATCAGCGCCTTGCCGCGCGCCTGCGGGGCCGCGAGCGGGAGCCGCCAGACCTTCATCTTATAGGCCATGCCGCGCGAGGAGAAGAACAGCAGCGGGGTGTGGGTGTTGGCGATGAACAGGCGGGTGACGAAATCCTCGTCACGTGTCGCCATGCCCGCACGTCCCTTGCCGCCACGGCGCTGGGCGCGGTAGGTCGAAAGCGGGACGCGCTTGATATAGCCGCGATGGCTGACGGTGACGACCATATCCTCGCGCTGGATCAGGTCTTCGTCGTCGACATCGCCTTCGACATCGAGAATTTCGGTACGGCGCGGTGTTGCGAACTCGTTGCGCACTTCCAGAAGCTCGGTCTTGACGATATCGATGATGCGGGCACGCGAGCGCAGAATGTCGAGATAATCCTTGATGCTCTCGCCGAGCTGGCGCATTTCGTCGCCGATCTCGTCGCGGCCAAGCGCCGTCAGGCGCTGCAGGCGGAGGTCGAGAATGGCGCGCGCCTGCGTCTCGGACAGACGGTAGGTGCCGTCTTCGGCCAGCTCGTGGCCG
>CAYOUP010000121.1:0-9148 GCA_964407125.1 uncultured Hyphomicrobiaceae bacterium
CTCGCCGGATGGCGCGCTGCCGGAAACGGTCGAGATCGCGGATCACCCGTGGTTCATCGGCGTGCAGTTTCACCCGGAGCTGAAGTCGCGCCCCTTCGAGCCGCATCCGCTATTCTCGTCATTCATCCACGCGGCGGTGGTTCAGAGCCGGCTGGTTTAGGCAGGTGGGAGCAATGCCGAGCCCGGTTATTTTCCGGTATCCTCAAAAACCGCGATGATGCCGACGCAGCGATTCAGGGGTTCCGACAGACCGTCAGGCGTCTGATAGGGGCCGACGCCTTCGCCGCGGCCTTTGACGACCAGCGGGATGTCGAGCCCCGCTTCCTTGATGGCCTTCGCGACAATATCGGCGCGGGCCTGGGCAATCGCCTTGTTGGAAACCGGGTCGCCCAGCGTATCGGTAAACCCGAAAACGCGGATTTCTATCGGCTTCTGATCCTTGATCTCTTCGATCGCCTTCTTGATCTTCTGGTTGCCGACAAAGGTGATTTTTGCGCTGGCGGGATCGAAATGAACCTCCGTCAGCAGCTTCGTTTTCACTTTCGGCTTGGCAAGAAATGAGGCGGTCGTAACGACATCGCTTTCCTTCTGAACGGGCAGGTCGAAGCGCTCGCCTTTTCCGACGATCTGTCCGGTTCCGTCGCGAAAGCTTGCATAGGCCACGATTTTCCCGGCAATCGGAATATAGATGATCTGGAGAATATGAGCGTTCTCACCGCGTGATTTCTCGCCGGCGATAAGCACCTTTGCGGCCTCGTGCGTCAGCTCATAGGTTTCCACCGTGCAAGTGCCGATGCGGTTGCTTCCCACGATGCCCTCGGCCAGAGCCTTGTTCATCTGTTCGAGCGTGCGCTTTGGAAAGAGTATGCTTGCTCCGTCAATGCTTATGATCAGCAGGCGGCATGGATCAGGAAGCGTCACGCCGCCTGTCGTCTGGGCCGCGATCTTCGCCATCGTGGCATTTAACGTGCCGGGGTCCTTGAAGCCGTAAACATCCTGCGCCTCTGCGACGGGCGTCTTTAGAAGCGTGCTCAACAGGATCAAGCATGCAAACGAAGCAATGATTCTCGTTTTATTGTACGCACGCTGAAAGAAAGATGGCATTTTGCTTTTCCCCCTGCTGCATACATCAAGCGTGATGTATAATATTGCACTCACTTAATATAAACTTTGAATACAAAACTTCTTTAAAATCAAAGGAATTATTTTCAATATTCAGTGAATAGAATGCTGCGCCGCCGTCAGCGGGCATGTTATGTATAAACTGTGGACGATTGCTTGTTGGATACGCGCCCGTAAATCCGCTATAGAGGCGGAAACCCCATCGGCTCGGATGACGTTCCGCGTCTTGGCCCAGCATAGCCAGCATCAGCACTTTGTAACCGTTAATGTCCCCACCGCTTCTCCAGCTTAAAGACATCGCCCTGACCTTTGGCGGCACGCCGCTGCTGACCGGGGCGGAGCTTTCCGTTTCGGAAGCGGAGCGGGTCTGCCTTGTCGGGCGCAACGGTTCCGGCAAATCGACGCTGCTCAGGATCGCCGCCGGCCTCGTTGAGCCGGATAGCGGCGAGGTTTTCGTGCAGCCTGGCGCGGTCGTGCGCTATCTGGCGCAGGAGCCGGATATGGGCGGGCACGAGACGTCGCTGTCCTATGTGCAGTCCGGATTGACGCCGAGCGATGATCCGTATCAGGCGCAGTTGCTGCTTGAGGAGATGGGGCTCACCGGCGCGGAAGACCCGGCGAACCTTTCAGGCGGCGAGGCGCGGCGCGTGGCGCTCGCCCATGTGCTTGCCGCCGCTCCGACCATTCTGCTGCTCGACGAGCCGACCAACCATCTCGACCTGCCGATGATCGAATGGCTGGAAGCGCGGCTGAAACAGCAGCGTGGTGCCCTCGTGCTCATCAGCCATGACCGGCGCTTTCTTGAAAATCTCTCGCGCGTCACTGTCTGGCTGGATCGCGGCGAAACGCGGCGCGTGGAGATGGGCTTCGGCGGCTTCGAGGCCTGGCGGGACGAGCATCTGGCGCAGGAGGAACTCGCCCAGCACAAGCTCGACCGCAAGATCGCCGCCGAGGAAGACTGGATGCGCTACAGCGTGACAGCGCGGCGCAAGCGCAATGTCAAGCGCGTGGCCGATCTGGCGGCCTTGCGGCAGGCGCGGCGGGATTACCGCGCCTCGCAAGGCAAGGCGGCGCTGGCTGCGTCCGAGGCAGACCAGTCGTCCAAGCTGGTGATCGAAGCCAAGGGCGTATCCAAAAGCTATGGGGACCTGCCGATCGTCACCGGTCTTTCGCTTCGCGTGATGCGCGGCGACCGGCTCGGCGTTGTCGGCCCGAATGGCGCGGGCAAGACGACACTCGTCAATCTGATCACCGGGGCGCTTGCGCCTGATAGTGGCACGGTCCGGCTTGGGGCCAATCTCGAAATGGCAACACTCGATCAGCGCCGCGAAAGTCTCGATCCGGATTGGATGCTTGGCGAAGCCTTGACGGGCGGGCGCGGCGATCATGTCATCCTTGGCGGCCAGTCGCGCCATGTTGTCGGTTATATGAAGGATTTTCTGTTCTCGCCGGAACAGGCGCGCACCCCGCTCAAGGCTCTTTCGGGCGGCGAGCGTGCGCGGGTGATGCTGGCGCGGGCGCTGGCGAAGCCGTCCAATGTGCTGGTGCTCGATGAGCCGACCAACGATCTCGATCTGGAAACGCTCGACGTGCTGGAGGAGATGCTCGGCGATTATCAGGGCACGGTGATCCTGATCAGCCATGACCGTGATTTTCTCGATCGCATCGTCGGCTCGGTGATCGTGCCGGAAGGCGATGGGCGGTGGACGGAATATGCGGGCGGCTATGCCGATATGCTGGCCCAGCGCGGCAGCGATCTGTGGTGGCGGCGAGGGGAGGGCGCCGGGAAGGCTGGCACGGCGAAACCGGCGAAACCGAAGGACAAGCCGGCAGCAGCGCCGCGAAAGCCGGAGCGCAGGAAACTCAGCTTCAAGCATAAACACGCCCTCGAAACACTCCCTGCCCGGATGGAGACATTGCAGGCGGACATTGCCGCGCAACAGGACAAGCTTTCGGATGCCGGTCTTTACGCTCGCGATCCGAAAGCCTTCGAGGCATCAACGGCGAAGCTGGCCGAGGCGCAGGCCGCGCTTGACGCCGCCGAGGAGGAATGGCTTGAATTGGAAATGCTCCGTGAGGAGATCGAAGGCAGCTAAGGCGCACTCACCGCACCATGAACCGATGGGTTTCCGCCCGCTCCTCGCGGCCGTCTACCCATCCTACGCATTTGCTCACAGCTCCCGGATGCTGACATGTATGAAATCTCCGGCCTGATCTTTCCGCTGTTCGGCCTTATCCTGCTCGGCTTTATTGCTGCGCGCATAACGGGCCGACCGCTCGACGAACTTGGATGGCTGAACACCTTCGTCGTCTATGTCGCGCTCCCGGCCCTGTTCTTCCGCATGCTCTCCCGAACCCCGATCGAGCAGCTGGCGAGCTGGGACTTCATCGGTGCGAATATCGGCGCGACCTTTTCAATCTTTGTGCTGACATTCGGCCTCGGTCTGATTGCGACACGCGGGCAGATTGCCGAGGCGACGATCCAGGGCCTGTCCGGCGCTTACGGCAATATCGGCTATATGGGGGCGGCGCTGTCCATACTGGCGCTCGGGCCGACGGCTGCGATCCCTTTGGCGCTGATCTTCTGCTTTGAAAACATCATGCATTTCTCGCTCGCTCCGGCCTTGATGGCGTTGTCCGGCAAGCGGAAAGGCGGCGTGCTGCGGCTTGTCGCCGACGTGCTGCGCAGTATCGTGACCCATCCCTTTATCATCGCCACGGCTGTCGGCGTCAGCGCCGCGGCCTCAGGTTTTACGCCGCCGACGCCGCTTGAACGCCTGATCGACTATCTGGCTCAGGCTGCCGCGCCGTGCGCCCTTTTCGCGATGGGCGTGACGCTGGCGCTGCGCCCCATGAAGCGCGTGCCGACGGCGCTGTTCTACATCGTCCCGATCAAGCTCATTCTGCATCCGGCGCTGATGTATCTCGTTCTCAGCTATGCCGGGGATTTCGATCCGGTCTGGACGATGACGGCGGTGCTGCTCGCATCGCTGCCAACGGCGACGAATGTTTTCATTATCGCCCAGCACTATAGCGTCTGGGTGCAGCGCGCCTCCGCGAGCATTCTCGTCTCGACGGTCATCTCGGTGCTGACGGTTTCCGTGCTGCTCTATTTCGTCGGCACGGGACAGCTCCCGCCTGACCTGTTTCCGGCGACGTCACAATAAGGCTTGCATCGATACGGCGCGCAGCATAGGTAAGGCATATGCCTAACAATGATGCCGCACTCGATCCCGTCTTTCATGCCCTCGCCGATCCGACCCGGCGGGCGGTTCTTCAGCGTCTCGGCAAGGGACCGGCGACGGTCAGCGAACTGGCCAGGCCATTTGACATGGCGCTGCCGTCCTTCCTGCAACATTTGCGCGTGCTCGAAACGGGCGGGCTGATCCGTTCGAAAAAGGCGGGACGAGTCCGAACCTGCGAGATCGACATGACGCCGCTCACGCGGGCCGAAAACTGGCTCGCCGAAAATCGGGCGATGTGGGCGGCGAGTTTTGAGCGTTTGGGGGAATTTCTGAACGAGGCGCAAAAAAGGGAGAATAACGGAGAATAAGTGGTGAATTACCGGGAATTAGCGGCAGATTCCCGGATCGAAAAGTTAACCCGCCGTGCCGGTCCGGTCGAGACGGGCTTCGAGTTGCTGGAGCCTTGCGGAGGATGCGTCCACGATCCGGGCGACGTCGCGTGTCGGAATATAGCTCGATGCGCTGTCCGCCGCCTGAAACGAGCGGAGGTTGCAGATCTGCACCAGCGTCTTGTGCAGTTCCTCGCGGACGTCCTGAAGCTGGTCGGCCATGATCAGCGCGGCCATGAGGAAAAGCCGGTCATCCTGAACATGGGAGAAACCGCCCTTGATGTCCTGAACGATGCCATCGATCATGCCCGCCAGCTCGCTGACGCGCTGTTCGGTGCCGTCCTGGCACGCCATCCGGTAGGACCGGCCATTCACATCGACTGTAACCTGCCCCATTAGCTTCTCCCGCTCGATGCAAGTCCTGCTAATCCTTGGCAATCAACGACTTGACCGTTCCGATCGCCGTATCGAGCCGCTTCGCGACATCGCGATTGGCATCTTCGAGCGACTTGATCCTCCGTTCGCTCCTGGCAAGCTCGGCACGCAGATTATCGCGTTCCATCATGAGCTTGGTCAGGTCGCCTTCGGTTTCGGCTGCCGTCTTGCTCTTGCCACGCCCCGGTGACGATTGCTTCCGGGTCGTTTTTGTATCCCCTCTGGATTTTGCCATGCCCATTGCCAGTTTTTCTGTGTCTCGGTCAGGCGCCAGAATACGTCATCGCCGCGATGGATGAAAATCGAAGCTGGCGCTATGACCGGTAAATTGCCGATTGTGGATAAATCATCCCCATCCGAAAAAGGCCAACAGCCGGACCCGCAAGTCAATCCGTTTAACTTGCAGTATTATGATACCCGTCTTTTAAAAAAGCATTAATTCAGATCGGGGCTGTTTCATTATGTTACTATTTTTTAAGCAAAAATCACGCTCTCCCGGCGATAAAACACCGCCCTCCCGCTCGTGCTCGCCGGATCTGCCGCAGGGCGGTCATCCGCAAAACACCTTGCGTTTTTATACGATTGCCAGCAATTAACTGCTGTAAATATCGATGTTCCGAAAGGCCCCGCCTTACACGGGACGATCCGCAGACTTGGAGATTCGTCATGGCAGTCAAGGTAGCAATCAATGGATTTGGGCGTATCGGCCGCAATGTGCTTCGCGCTATGGCCGAGTATGGCCGCACCGATATCGAGGTGGTCGCCATTAACGATATAGGTTCGCCGGAAACCAACGCTCATCTGTTCAAATTTGACAGCGTCCATGGCCGTTTTCCGGGGCAGATCAAGCTTGAAGGCGACATGATGGATGTCGGCATGGGGCCGTTCAAGGTGCTGGCCGAGCGCGATCCGACCAAGCTGCCGTGGGGCGAACTCGGCGTCGATATCGTGATGGAATGTACCGGCATCTTCGCCGACAAGGAGAAAGCCTCGGTTCACCTGGCGGCAGGCGCGAAAAAGGTCCTCGTCTCCGCCCCGTCGAAAGGTGCAGATATTACAGTGGTTTACGGCGTTAACCATGACAAGATCGAGACGTCTCACCAGGTCATCTCCAACGCCTCCTGCACGACGAATTGCCTTGCTCCGATCGCCAAGGTGCTCAACGATCTTTGCGGCATTGCCTCCGGCTTCATGACGACGATTCACTCTTATACGGGCGACCAGCGCATTCTCGACGCCCCGCACAAGGATCTGCGCCGCGCCCGCGCCGCAGCGCTCTCGATCATCCCGACAACGACCGGCGCAGCCAAGGCTGTCGGCCTCGTGCTTCCCGAACTTGCCGGCAAACTCGACGGCACGGCCATGCGTGTTCCGACGCCCAACGTCTCCGTGGTCGATCTGAAGTTCATTCCACAGCGCGAAACCACCGTTGATGAAGTCAATGCGGCGATGGAACGTGCAGCTAGCCAGGAGCTGAAGGGTATTCTGGGCATTGTCCGCGATCCGATGGTTTCGGTGGACTTCAATCATGATCCGCATTCATCGAGCTTCGATCCGAGCCAAACCCAGATCGTCGACGGCAAGCTCGTCCGCGTCCTGTCATGGTATGACAATGAATGGGGCTTTTCCTGCCGCATGAACGACACGGCGGTCGCTATCGGAAAGCTGCTCGGCTGATCGCCTGACCGGAAAGCAGGCGCTCTAATGGACCGGACATGCGAGTTATACCTGCGTCTTGGCGGCGATGATCTTCCGGCCCCGGAAAGGCTGGAAGACATCGTTCGCGCGGCAATGCCTGCCGCCATCCTGATCGGCAAGCCTCTTCTTGAAAAGCCGGGCAACAGAAATCGTCTCGAAGCGCTCGTCAATCTCATAAAACGTCAGAATCTTGCCGTTCTGTTTGAGGATAACGCGGCTCTGGCGGCGAAGCTGAAGGCGGATGGCGCGCATCTGACAGGCGGCGCGGCGGATGTCAAGGAAGCACGAGAATTGCTGGGCGAGGACACCTATATCGGTGCATCCTCTCCGCTGTCGCGGCACGAGGCGATGGTTCTGGGCGAGGCCGGAGCCAGCTATGTGGCATTCGGTGCCGATGGTGGGACGAATGCCGCGCGTTTCGATGCGCTCGTTGAAATGACGGAGTGGTGGGCCGGAATTATCGAGCTGCCATGTGTGATCTGGCTGGATGCGGATGCCGATGAAACGCAAATGCGTGCGCTGATCGAAGCGGGGGCAGATTATCTTGCTCCTGAAATGACTGTCGAAACCGATCTGGACCGGCTCGCACGGATTGCAGAACTGATGAAGTCGACCGGTTAGGATCGGGAGGAACGGGAAAGATCATGCGTCTGTCTTTCGGAGCTGTTGCCGTATTGTTCGTGCTCGCAATCCAGCCCGCAAATGCGCAGAAAGGCGGCTGGGTCACAAGTGAAGCCGCGGCCGATGCAAAGGCGGGCGATCCCGCCTATGACGCCTACGACCGCGGCAATTACATCGCGGCGCGCAAGCTGGCGGAGAAGCAGGCTGCAAACGGTGTCGTGGCGTCGAACACGCTGCTCGGCATTCTTTATGAGCGTGGCCTCGGCGTGAAAATCGATGCGGCGCAGGCCGCCGTGCATTATGCGAATGGTGCCCAGCTTGGCGATCAGTATGCACAATTTGCGCTCGGCCTGATGCTGGCCGAAGGACGCGGCATCAAGCAGAACAAGAAACAGGCAGCGCAGTTTTTCGAGCTGTCCGCCGCGCAGGGAAACGCCGATGCGATGTATAATCTTGCGCTGATGTATGTCGATGGTGACGGCGTTGCGCAGGATTATTCGAAGGCAGCCATATGGCTTGAAAAGGCTGCCAAGCTTGATCTTGCACCGGCGCAATATGATCTGGCCGCGATGTATAAGCAAGGCGTCGGCGTCAAACAAAGCCTCAGCACTTCAGTTTTCTGGCTGCAGAAGGCGGCCGAGGCAGGCATGACGAATGCCGAGCTGGAATTCGGCATTGCGCTGTATCTCGGGCAGGGCGTGAAGAAGGACGAAAAGCTCGGTTTCGAGATGTTCCGCCGGTCTGCGGAAAAGGGTAACCCGGTAGCGCAAAACCGGCTCGCTCATGCCTATGCGGCGGGGTTGGGAACGGAACGCAATCTGGTCGAAGCGGCAAAGTGGCATATGCTTTCGCGCCAGTCCGGCGTCAGCGATTTCCGCCTCGATCAGCTCCTGGCGGGACTGCCCCAGGATGAACGCAGCAAGGCGCAGCAAAGCGCACAGCTCTGGCAGAAATCGACCGCGGCGCTCTTGCGGTGAGCCTGTTGGGATAGTGCCATCGATCTTTGTGAATTGCGTCAGGAAATAACATGCCCGATCTTTCACAGCTTCTCATCTTTATTGGTGTCGTCGCGCTTCTGTTCATCTCGCCCGGCCCAGCCGTTCTTCTGACGCTTGCACGCAGTGTGAGCAGCGGAACGAAGGTCGGTATCGCCACGGGAGCCGGTATTGCCGTCGGCGACATGTTGCACACACTTGCCGCTGTCGCCGGGCTTTCTGCCATTCTCATGACGTCCGCCTGGGCCTATGAGCTGGTCAAATATGCGGGCGCGGCTTACCTCATCTATCTCGGCTTCATGGCGATGCGGAAGAACCAGTCAGGCGTTGATATTCCAAACGCGCGTCAGATAACTGCCTGGCCGGCCTTCAGGCAAGCCATCCTGATCGAAATTCTCAATCCCAAGACGGCGCTGTTCTTCCTGTCCTTTCTGCCGCAGTTCACCGATCCGTCGCATGGTGGCATCTGGCTGCAACTGCTCGTTCTCGGCGCAGTTTTCGTCACGATGAGCATGTTCTATACGTCCCTGTTGGCAATTTTTGCAGCGCGCACGTCCGGCTGGCTGAAGCGCAGAAGCTTCATTGCGAAATGGCAAGGCAAGCTTGTCGGCTCGATCTATATCGCGCTCGGTCTTCAACTCGCCTTGCAGGAACGCCGGTAGGCTTCAATTATCGGGCGTGATGGCCGTCACTCCTGACCGAG
>CAYOUP010000122.1:0-9071 GCA_964407125.1 uncultured Hyphomicrobiaceae bacterium
TGTCATTGTGCGACTGCGCGATGAGTGCCTCAACGAGCATCTGTTCAGCTCGCTGAAGGATGCTTGCAGGATCCTCGAAGCCTGGCGGACCGATTACAACATGTGCCGACCACATTCGAGCCTCCAGGGGCTCACGCCGATCGAGTTTGCAACCCGCCCCGATCAGGGGCATAACCAGAACAGACTCTCCTTATGAACGAGGGCACTATGGTGAGCAGGTCAGCAGTTCAGGGGAGCAGGCTTGATCTGCATAAGGACTTCACCAAGCTCACCACGTTCCACTCTCGTCGCGGACATGCGAACCCATTGAAAACTTGAATCGGGTTGATGGAAATCCCTTTCTTTTTCTGGACGGCAGCAAGGACGTCCATTGTCAAACATGACTATGGACTACCGGGTTCACCACTTTGCGATAACGAAAAAGCCAGCCACGATCGTTCTTACGGAACGTGCTGTTAAAAATAGCTGCGACCAATATTGATTTTGTCATGCAAAAGGAAGGGTGGCGGATGCGGGAAGCTGATCTTGGCCAGCTGACTGCGATCACGAGGCTTGAATGTGTTCTGAAATTCTGTCGGCAGAGCGTCAGTGACAGCGAGGATCTCCGATACTGTTCCGGCTGTATGGTGCCTACCGTCGGAAACGACAACTTCCATGCCTTCATAAATGGGCAACAGATAGCGGCGCGGCAGATAAGCTAGAACATAGGCTTCACCTGAGTAGATGGACAGCATGGCCTCGCCCGGCCGATACACGGCGCCGACGGAAGGAACGGACGCGCCGATCTCGCCATTCACCAAGGCACGCACGACGCCATCACTGTAATGCAGCTTGAGATTTTCAAGGGCGGCCGCCGCATCGTCACGTGCGCTCTCCAGTGTCGTCAGTTCCTTCTTTAAGGTTTGATCCTGGACGGTTAGTTGGACGCGGTCCTGCTGCGCCTGATAACTAGCACTCAAGGCATTGTCATAGCCGGCAAACGTCGCCAATCCCCCTTCAGCAAGTTTCTCGTACTGGGTGACGGTGCTGGCTGTTTGGGCTTCGCGTTTTTGTGCGAGCGGAAGAAGCTGGGCAACGATGGCAAGGCGCGTTTGGTATTCGACATACCTCGCTGCGAATTGGGCACGCTGTGTAGACAAATCCGCCAGCCGTTCCAGCAGTTCAGTGGATTGCAGCCGAAGCAGAATATCGCCTTTCTTGACTTTTTGTCCTTCTTTGACGGCGACTTGTTCCACACGCGCCACATAGGTGGCGGCGATTGTATTGGGATCACGGAGCACCAGCCCGTCGGCGCGAAGGAAGACGAAATCGCCCAGCAGATAGTTCAGAACGGTTACGGCAAAGACGATCAGCAGAGCGAGATAAATCATCCGGCCCGTCAGGTTCGTATTGCGCCGCTTTTCACTGACCAGTGTGTCGATGCGCGGCCGCTTTTTGAGGGCCCGCACCAAGTTACCATCTCCTCATCAGATGCACCTTCTCGGGCACATATGTGTCCTTCGACGAGGCATCAAAGATCCATTCCTGAAGATAGGCCGACAGCCGGACGAAGCGCATGAACAGGCCGGTGAAGAGGCTGAATCCTATGACATAGGGGATAAGAGCAAGACTTCTGGCTTTTGGCGTAGCCAGCGCTGAAACCACAAAGACCAAACCATCGAGAACCATCATAACGCTCTGTGCAGCCAGTAAAATCACGAGAGCAAGATCGCCGTGGCTGAGGAACAGCCAGACAATGTAAACCGGCATGGCCATAGTGGCGAGGACATCGAAAAGGATAAATTCGATCTGATGGAGAAACTCGGAAAAAAGGAATCTCCGGGACAACGGATTTATTTGCTCACCATGCTTGCGGTAGCGCAGCCTGACTGCATCGCGTTCCCAACGAAAGCGCTGGCGTATGAGGGCGCCCAAACTTGCGGGAACCTTGGTGTAGGCGATAGCGTCGGGCGCGAAGGCGATCTTCCATCCTGACTTGCGCATCCGCAAGGTGCAGTCGAGATCCTCGCCGCCGCCGACATCAAGGCCGCCGATCTGCTCAAGCGCCTCTCGCCTGAATGCTCCGAATGCGCCCGAAACGCACACAACCTGGTCCGCCAGCATTGCCCCGGTCTTGCCAAGAGATATGGTGATCAGATATTCGATGGCCTGAAACGCCGTGATGACCGTGGCGGTCTGATCGTGCACCATGAGGTTTCCCGATACCGCTCCTATTTCGGGATCGGAAAACCGGGCGGCGATATTCCTGATTGCGTCCCGGTCAAAAGAACAGTCCAGATCTACATTGATGACGATCTCGCCAGTGGCGTGAAGGCATGCCAGGTTCGTTGCGGCGGACTTGCCTGCACGCAACTGGGTAATGTGAGCCTTGTCGATCAAACCACAGCGCTGGAGGTCACGCAATCTGGTGGGCATGGTGTCGGTAGAGCCGTCGCTGACGACGATGATCTCATCCGGTGGGCGGCTTTGCTCTTTTAGGCCACGCACGCAAAGCTCGACGGCACCCGCTTCATTGTGCCCGGCAATAATCATGCTGATGCGTCCCTGGAAGTCGGGATAGTTTGGGTACGCTTTGCCGCGCGCCATGACCACAGCGGCTGTCAGGAATAAAAGCGAATAGCGCGGTATCTCGAACAACAGGACCACCCAGAACAGCGCAAGCAGGCTGGCTCCGCTTTGCGCGCTCAAATAGTCCAGACTCTCGGACACCGTTGTCCACATCAGGCGAAATCCTCTGGTCCGAAGACATGCATTCTGACTCCGAGATCCAGCCGCAAATCCCTGGTGATGGCTTTCTGCAGCTTTATCGTTTCCTCACGCGCTTCGTCAGGATTGACGTCCGCGATCAGCGCATAGTCGGCGGTCGGTCCCCTGACCAGCGTGTCCTTGGAACGCATAAGGCTGTGGAGATTTTCCAGGATGAGATCACGCCCCTGTTTGAACTGGCGGGGGCCATACTCGCGCACGATCTCGCGTTCATTTTCATAGCTGATGTCGAACAGGGAGAACGGCGTTCTGTCCTCATTATACCGTCTGGCTTCACTGTTGAGCGCAACGACAAGCTCCAGCGGGAGATCGGAAAAACGCAGTGTCTGCTGCGCTGGCCCAAGATAAGCGCGCCCGATTTTGAGGAAGGCGAGGGCCTGATCCGTCAACGCATAGGAATAAACGTCCCGGCTGGCGATAGCATCGCCATCGAAATGAGAGCCGCAATCAAGGCATATGAAACCGACAGCGGGTTCGGAGGTGGTATGGGCGCAATCCCGGCAGCGCACCATGGATCCCGGCTTGTCATAATCGACGCTGAAATGCGAGAGAGACTGGCGGCATTTGGGACAGATGAGCGCTTCGCCCTGTTTGAAGTCCGATTCCACTCCCTGATAAGCACACCGGAAATGGTGCAAATAGGGTTCCTCTGTCAGATTTGCGGAACGGCAGCTTGCGCATTCCTCGCGGACGTTGAACCGGGAGGATTGGCACCGGTCGCAGACATGCAGACGGTCGTAGAATTCACGCCGTAGAAAACCTGCTTCCGCAAGTTTTGCAGTCGCGTGTAACAGGCTGCTGCTTTCCAGAGTGGTGTTATATGAGACAAGCAAGGAGGAAGCAGGATTATGGGCAGCCTGCAGGTGGCCGCCGGCAACATGGATCCGGCCCAGCAGCTTTTCGCCAGTCTCATCAGTGAACTGCAGATCGCGGTGAAGTTCCTCACGCCGCTGATGGAATTGCCCTATAAGGCGTTCCAGCCTGTTATCCTTGCCATAACCCAAGTCAGCGACACCAAGATCGGCATAATTCCCAAGCGATCCGGTAACGTCGATAATCGGCAGCAGATGCAGCCGCCTTTTTTGCCAGACAGGCGCAAGCTCTTCTACACGTACAGGCGCGTTCACCAGCAGGGCATCGAATGTCTCATCCCCCTGAATGGCATGCATGGCTCTGGCGGACAGCCGTGTGGAGTTTATGTCCTCCGGCCATCGCAAAAACGTATAGCCCAGCGCATCGATCCAGCTTTGCATCCGGCTTGTTTGCGATAGCTGGCTTGAATCGGCGACTTGCCCGAATCCGATAATTTCCACTTGCGGCTGCTGGCCAGGTGCAGCGGGATCGGCATCTGTTTGCAAGCTGTTGCGGTCAGGAAGACTCTCGACCAGGCTGCAAACCTCGTGAATGTCGAGTGGCTTGGGGATGATCTGATCGAAGACCTTGGCCTCGTCGTCCTGAGCGATCAGCCCATCGACATCGGCGGTAATCGCCACGAGCCAGGGCTGTTTCTCCGCATCGCAGTCAGACCGGCAGGCAAGGGCAACCTCGCGCCCATCCATCCTGGGCAGATGAAAATCAAGCAGCGCAACATGATAGGACGTCTGTTGCAGAGCATGGAGCGCCTGCTCACCATCCTGAACGATATCGACGTGGTGCCCGCGCTGCCCCAGAAACAGCTTGAGCAGATCC
Organism: uncultured Hyphomicrobiaceae bacterium; assembly: GCA_964407125.1. Taxonomy (GTDB): domain Bacteria; phylum Pseudomonadota; class Alphaproteobacteria; order Rhizobiales; family Rhodomicrobiaceae; genus JAHQVI01. The sequence goes on from CAYOUP010000122.1 coordinate 4,456, forward strand.
TGGGTGATGGGGTTGTCCTCGGCGACAAGCAGCCGCTTTCCCGAGGCATGGGGCGGGCCATTATCCTGTCCGGTTGCCCTGTCAGTACCTCCGATAACCATGAAAACTCTCGTTGAACAATTACTTTACTTGGCACTCCGCGTATCGGCGGAATTCCGAAGGCAACTTGTTTCGCATGCAGCGGCCTCGGGCACACCCGTTACCGGTTGATAATTCTCCGATACGTGTCCCCGGATGATACGCATTTTTTGGTTAATTCCGCGCTAAGGCTTGGTGGATATCCGGAATCCGGGAACAGATCCCATCGCCCGGATAGGGATATTCGGCAGAGATGACCGATTGGTCGTGCGATATCAGACCCACCTTATTTCCCGCATAGATTGTATTTCATAAAAAATTAACGTATAAGCTGCAGCTGCTATCAATCGTCTGGATAGACCAACCATGCAGTTTGAGCGACAGAGCAACCGCAAGTTCTCAATTGCACATCTTGCCATGCTCGTCCTTGGGATTGCTTAGGTGAACCAAAGAACGAAACCGCATGCGTCCGGGACGCCGAGTAGTTTAATGATAAAAAGCAATGATATTTCTGAGCGTCTGCAATGTCTCGGTCTCGACGAAGAAGCTCGTCGGATTCTGCGGGAATTGAAGCCCGCGCTGGAAGCTGAAATACCGGGAGTTCTGGAGCGTTTCCATGACTCAATGAAACGCTGGCCCCAGGTGAACGCCCTGTTCGGGGACGAGACGAGCAAGGCGCGCATCCTCAAACATCAGTTCGCGCATTGGCGCAAGTTACTATCAGCTGACTTCGACGATGAGTATCTTCAGGCCGTGAAGCGGGTCGGGGAAACCCACCACCGGATAGGCCTCAGGCCGCAATGGTATATAGGCGGTTACGCCTACATTATCGGCGAGCTTGCCGGCATCGTATCCCGAAAATATCCGAACGGTAACGATCCAGACGAATCGAAGCGGTGCCACGCCGCCGTATCGGCTTTCGTCCGCGCCGCACTGCTGGACATGAAGCTGACCATCTCTGTTTCACTTGAGGAAGGAAACGAAGAGGTCAAGAAGGAAATGGACGAGCGCAGATGGACGGAAATGAAGCTGACCGAAGAAGCCTCGGAACTCGCAACCGCGCTTGGCGAGTCGGAAACCTTCTCTTACTCCGTATCACACGATCTTCGCGCCCCTTTGCGAAGCATTGACGGTTTCAGCCAAGCGCTGGAAGAGGACTATGCGGACAAGATCGACGAAACAGGCAAGGACATGCTCCGCCGTGTGCGTCTGGCCGCCGCCAGAATGGAGCAGCTGATCGATGATCTGCTGAAACTTTCCCGTGTGAGCCGGGCGTCGATTCTTCCCGATAAGGTCGATTTATCGGCAATGGCGCACGAGATCGTGCAGATGCTGAAGGAGAGCGATACGCAAAGGAAAGTCGAGGTGGAGATCGAACCTCAGCTCAGTGAGGAATGCGATCCGCATCTGATGAACGTCGTTCTCACGAATTTGCTTGAGAATGCGTGGAAATACACGCGCATGCAGCCGCACGCCCGGATCGGGTTCGGCCAGGAGCGGCAAAATGGCAAAGCCACCTATTTCGTTCGTGATAACGGCATTGGCTTCGACATGAGATATGCCGATAAGCTGTTCAAGCCATTTCAGCGGCTGCACTCGATCAAGGATTTTCCAGGAACGGGCATCGGCCTGGCTACGGCAGCCAAGATCATTCACCTTCATGGCGGACATATTGCGGTGCAATCCGAGATCGGAAAAGGCACCACTTTCAGTTTCGCCATTGCGAATCGTAGTTAGGAAGGAAATTCGCATGACGAGCACAGCCCCAATTCTCTTGGTCGAAGATAATCCGGACGATGAGACTTTGGCCCTCAGGGCATTCCAGAAGAATAATATCGGCAATCCGGTCGTAGTGGCCCGGGATGGCGTTGAAGCCCTCGATTATTTGATGGGCACCGGTGCGCGAGCGGCCGACGGCCCGATCTGTCCGGCGGTCATTCTACTCGATCTGAAACTGCCTAAACTGGATGGGCTGGAGGTTCTGGCGCATATACGGTCCGACGAGAGGACGCAAAGCCTGCCGGTCGTCATACTGACGACGTCTGATGAAGATACCGACCTGATCCAGAGCTACGCTCTCGGCGTTAACAGCTATGTCCGCAAGCCGGTCGATTTTGCCGATTTTACAGAAGCAGTTGCTCAGCTGGGGATTTACTGGCTTCTCCTGAACAAGCGACCCAGATCACCATTAGCGCTGTGAGGAGCTGACCTTGGCTGAGTTTCTGAGGGTCCTGATTATCGAGGATTCAGAAGACGACACGCTTCTGCTGTTGCGATATCTACAGGTAAATGGGATTGAGCCAACGTATCAACGGGTAGATACTTACGAAGCACTCGATGCGGCCCTGAACGAGGCGGATTGGGATATCGTGTTCTGCGACTACGCTCTTCCCACACTCTCGCCCATCGAAGCGGTAAGAAGAGTGCGCCGGTACGATGAGCATGTTCCGCTGATTATCGTTACGGCTTACGTCGGCAAACCTGAACTCGTGCAACTCGTCAAGCTCGGAGCACAGGATATTGTGCTCAAAGATAATCTGGCACGGCTGAAACCCGTCATTGAGCGCCAGCTTGCAGAGGCGCAGCTCCGGCAGGAGAAGATGAATGCCGATGCGCGCCTTATCAGCGCGATCGAGAGTATTTCTGAAGGAATGGCGCTCTTTGATGCCGAAGACCGCCTGACCATATACAACCGTCGTTACCGTACAATGCTGGACAAATGCGCACATCTCATAATGCCCCAAATTCCGTTCGAGGATCTTCTGCGTTGCGCCGCCTCGCACGGCCAATTCGAAGACATTCCGGACGATGTCGAGAAGTTCATTCAAAAACGGCTGGTCATGCGGCGCAAACCGGGAAAACCGTTTGAGCTGAAGTTCTGCGGGGACCGCTGGATCAGGATCGAGGACAGGCTAACCTCCGATGGAGGGGTGATAACGGTCCTGACGGACATCAGCGAACGCAAAAAACTCGACATGATGAAAAACGAATTCATTTCCATTGTCGGGCACGAGCTGCGCACGCCGCTGACTTCTGTCAAGGGATCGCTGGCGCTTCTGGAATCGGGGACTGCAGGCACCTTGCCTGACGAAGCAAGGACAATGGTCAGCATTGCACACAAGAACAGCGACCGCCTCGTGCGGCTTATTAACGATATTCTGGATTTGCAAAAGATCGAATTGGGCAAGATGCACTTTGAATTCAGTCAGGTTGCTGTCCAGCCATTGCTTGAAGAAGCTGTTTCGGCCAACCAGTCCTACGCCAAGGAGTTTGGTGTGCGTCTCACAATGCTCCCAACGCAAGACAACATTACGGTGAGAGCCAGTTACGATCGTTTGATGCAGGTTCTTGCCAATCTGCTGTCGAATGCGATCAAGTTTTCCCACTCCGGTAGTACGGTCACGCTTGGCGCACGACAGAATGGCAATCTGATCCGCATCTCTGTCGCCGATCAAGGCATCGGCATACCCGACAACTTCCACGACCGGATCTTCCAGAAATTCTCGCAGGCCGATGCCACCGATACGCGAAGGAAAGGCGGTTCGGGGCTCGGCCTTTCAATCATAAAGGCGATCGTGGAAAGTCATGGCGGCCAGATCGGATTCGACAGTGCGGAAGGGAAAGGGACAACGTTCCATTTCGATTTGCCGGTCTGGTGTCCGGAACCGGATAAACCTGTCGCAGAATCCACTTCGCAACAAAACCCCAACGATCCATTCAATAATGATGATACCCAGATAGGTACACCCCCGTGAAAGAGCTGAAGCGCATCACTTACGTCGAGGACGAGCCGGATATTCGCGCAATCGCGCAGATAGCTCTTGAGACAATCGGCGGGTTTACACTGAATCTGTGTGAGAGCGGTCAGGAGGCACTGGCCTCGGTTCCGGCCTTCCAGCCAGATATGATTCTGCTCGACATCATGATGCCGGGTATGGACGGCGTTCAGACATATCACTGCCTCCGGGCGATGCCGGAGGTGAATGACGTTCCAATCGTGTTTCTTACCGCCAAGGCACAAACGCATGAGGTCGAGGGTTACAAGGCGCTTGGCGCCGCAGCGGTCATACCGAAACCGTTCGATCCCATCACTCTGTCCGACCAGGTCCGTTCCATTTGGGAACGCGCCGAATCTCCGAGGTAGCTAGAAGATGGAGGAACAGCTTAGAGCGTTGATCGAGCGGCACTGCGTGACCATTCGCGAATATGTCGATGCTATCAAGCAACATCTAAACCGGATCTGCGAACCATCACCCAGCAGGCCGGAAGCACTGACCGAGGCGGAAAGCCTGGCCCATCAACTCAAGGGAAGCAGCGGCTCGATCGGTTTCCCGGACGTCAGTACTGCGGCAACGGCTCTCGATAACCATCTCAAATATCTTTGCGCCTCTGACGGGACCATGACCGAAGAGGAACAGGCAAAGCTTCTTGGTTTATACGGGGAATTGAGGAGAATTTCGGCAGGAATCTCGCCGGAAAGTTCGACGCTTTATGCCATGACCATTTCCCCAAAGACACCGCAGGGAACACTACGGCGA
>CAYOUP010000123.1:0-9047 GCA_964407125.1 uncultured Hyphomicrobiaceae bacterium
CCGGCGCTCACCGGAGCGGTCGCCGCCGTCTTGGTGTTATTGGAGCCGGTTAGATCCGCCGAACCGCCGATCAGTTCAGGCAAGGCCTCCGTCAGCTCCTCAAGAACCATCTGCGAGGACTGGCGGGTTGCCACTTTCGGCTTTTCATCGGCAAGCTTTGCCTTGAACCGCGCGACCGTCTCGTTCAACGCACCGGAAATATTGAGCAATTGCGCCTTTTCGAAGCTCGCTTTCCTGTCGCTGCCAGCGAGATTTGAAGTCCATGCCTTGTGCGCTTCCTTGCCACTTGCCGAACATGCGCGCCAAGCTGAGAGAATGGCGTCGGGAATTTCGAATGGCGGATATGGCCAGCCGAGCACTTCGCGCGCAGCCTTGATCTCGTCTTCGCCGAGCGGTGAACCGTGCGCCTTCGCCGTACCCTTCTTGTTCGGCGCGCCATAGCCGATCACGGTCCGGCAAGCGATCATGCTTGGTTTGTCGCTCGCCTTCGCTTTCTGGATGGCAGCAGCAATTTGCTCATAATCATGACCATCAATGCGCTGCGCGTCCCATCCAGCAGCTTTGAAGCGCGCAATCTGGTCCATCGATGTCGCAAGCGAGGTCGGGCCGTCGATGGAGATTTGATTGTCATCGAACAACAAGATCAGTTTGGACAGTTTCAGATGCCCGGCAAGGTCGATGGCCTCATGGCTGATGCCTTCCATCAGGCAGCCATCGCCAGCAACGACATAGGTATAGTGATCGACCAGTTCGTCACCATAGCGGGCATTCAGCAGGCGCTCCGCCAGCGCGAAGCCGACGGAATTGGCGAGCCCCTGCCCCAGCGGACCGGTCGTTGTCTCGATGCCCGGCGCATGGCCATATTCAGGATGCCCCGCCGTGATCGAGCCAAGCTGGCGGAAATTTTTGAGCTGCTCCAGCGTCATCTCCGGATAACCAGTCAGATACAGAAGCGAGTAGAGCAGCATCGAGCCATGCCCGGCGGACAGAATGAAGCGGTCGCGGTCCGGCCATTGCGGCGCTTCGGGATCGAATTTCAAAAAATCGGTAAACAGCACGGTAGCAACATCCGCCATACCCATCGGCATGCCCGGATGCCCGGATTTCGCGGCCTCGACCGCGTCCATCGACAAAGCTCTGATCGCATTGGCGAGATCGCGTTTCTGCGTCGCCATCGAAGAATTCCCAGTCATTTTGCTATCACCGTTCACCCACGGCACCCTTGCCAGCCGTCATCACGCGCGATTGGTAACTGGCAACAGCAAGAGGGGCAAGGGAGAATCGCACTCCATCCACGGGGGTACAGGCGCGATATCCTGCATCGGCCCAAAACATGGAACAAATATTCCATATGACCAAATATAGAATGTTTAGACAAATTTATACGTATTTGATATGAAAGAAATACTATATCATTTGTCGGCTGTCTCGTGACGGCATGGTCACAGGGCACGGCATATTATATTGAAAAAAAGAGGATCTCTTGAGTCATCTCCTGATCAAACCATCCGGCATGCGCGGAAAAGTCCACAATATTACGCCGGAAAGCGCGCGGTGGGGCTATGTCGGCTTCGGGCTTTATCATCTCGAACCGGGCGAGGAGGCCGCCGAAGTGACCGGTGACCGCGAAGTGATACTCGTGCTCGTGGAAGGCCGTGCGCGGATCACCGGGGCGGGCGAGAATTTCGGCGAGCTTGGCGACCGGCTGGATGTCTTCGAAAAGACGCCACCGCATTGCGTCTATCTGCCCGGCCAATGCAACTGGTCCGCAAAAGCAACGACACGCTGCACGCTCGCGGTCTGTCATGCTCCTGCGGTCGGCAATTATCCGGCTACCGCGATTGACGGTATCGAGATGATCCAGCGCGGCAAGGGAACCAACACGCGCTACATCAATCCGATCGCGATGGAAGAAAGCGACATTGCCGGAAGCCTTCTGGTTACGGAAGTCTTCACCCCGCAAGGGCACTGGTCGTCCTATCCGCCGCACCGCCATGACGAGGACAAATATCCGGAAATGACCTATCTGGAGGAGACCTATTACCATCGACTCAAGCCGAAAACCGGTTTCGGCATCCAGCGCGTTTTCACTGAAGACGGATCGCTTGATGAAACGATGGCTGTGGCCGATGGCGATGTGGTGCTGGTCCCGAAAGGGCATCACCCCTGTGCTGCGCCCTATGGGTTCGAGATGTATTATCTGAATGTCATGGCCGGGCCAATGCGCAAATGGCGGTTCAAGAATCATCCCGATTTCGACTGGATCGCCCGCCGCGACGGGTGAAACGTCAATGACAGCGCAAAATGTTACGTAAATTGAGGAAAGTCTAATGACCGAGATCGCCCATTTTATCAATGGAACAGTCGTTGCTGGTACATCCGGCCGCAATCAACCGGTGTTCACCCCGGCAACCGGTGCGTCGGAAAAGACTGTGGCGTTGGCCAGCGTCGATGAGGTCAATGCGGCCGTCGCCGCCGCCAAGGACGCGTGGCTGTCCTGGGCGAGAACACCGCCATTGCGGCGTGCGCGTGTTCTCGACCGTTTCAAGATGATCCTCTGGGACCGCACGGACGAACTGGCCGAGGCCATTTCCTCCGAACACGGAAAGACGATGGATGATGCGCGGGGGGAAGTCGTGCGCGGGCTCGAAGTCGTCGAATTTGCGACGGCTATCCCGACCCTTCTCAAGGGAGAGTTTTCGGAAAATGTCGGCACCGGTGTCGACACGCACATGATCCGCCAGCCGCTCGGGGTCGCCGCCGGGATCACACCGTTCAACTTCCCGGCCATGGTGCCGATGTGGATGTTCCCCGTCGCCATTGCATGCGGCAACACTTTTATCCTCAAACCCTCCGAGCGCGATCCGTCCGCATCATTGCTTCTTGCCGCATGGTTCAAGGAAGCCGGTCTGCCCGATGGTGTGTTCAACGTTGTGCAGGGCGATAAGGTCGCGGTCGATGCGCTGCTTCATCATCCGGACGTCAAGGCCATTTCCTTTGTCGGCTCCACGCCGATCGCACAATATATCCATCAGACCGGCACGATGCACGGCAAGCGCGTCCAGGCGCTGGGCGGGGCGAAGAATCATATGGTCATCATGCCGGATGCCGATCTCGATATGGCGACGAACGCGCTGATGGGCGCGGCTTACGGATCGGCCGGGGAACGCTGCATGGCGATTTCCGTGGCGGTGCCGGTTACGGACGCGGTAGCCGACGCGCTGATCGAGCGGCTTGTGCCGAAAGTCGAGGCGCTCAGAATCGGGCCAGGCAGCGATCCGGAAAGCGAAATGGGGCCGCTGGTCACGCAGCAGCATCTGGCGAAAGTGCGCGGCTATGTCGACAAAGGCGTCGAGGAAGGCGCGAAGCTCGTCGTCGATGGCCGCAATTTCCGGCAGGACAAGCAAGGCTACGAAAATGGCTATTATATCGGCGGCTCGCTGTTCGATCGCGTCGAACCGGATATGTCCGTTTACAGGGATGAGATCTTCGGTCCGGTTCTGTCCGTCGTCAGACGAAACAGCTATCAGGACGCCGTCGATCTGATCCACGGACACAATTATGCGAACGGCACCGCGATCTTTACCCGTGACGGCGATACGGCCCGCGCCTTCAGCCAGGATATCGAGGTGGGGCTGGTCGGCATCAATGTTCCGATCCCCGTACCGATGGCGTTCCACTCCTTCGGCGGCTGGAAGTCATCGATCTTCGGCGATCACGCAATGCACGGCATGGAAGGCGTTCGGTTCTATACACGGATAAAGACGACAACAACGCGCTGGCCAACGGGACAGCGTGTGGATCCGCAATTCACCATGCCGACGCTGGGTTAAGGGCTGGATCGCAGCATATATTTTTGTCCGTTGCCCACCCTCACCCGGCGCTGACGCATATCGGGTGAGGGGGGAGCGGCAGGCAAGACAAAGCATTTAGAGGAGGCGCCTCATGTTGTTCATCAACGCCGGGCAAGTTCATGCAGCGCTCGACTGGCCCTCTCTCATCGAAGCCATGCGTACCGCCCATGCCAATGCGGCAGTTCCACAGCTTGACGATATGCTTCTCGGCCCAGCGGAAACGTCTATGCTGGTTCGCGGCGTCTTTTTTCCGGGCGCGGGGCTGGGCGTCAAAGCCGTGTCCGTCTTCCCCGGCAATCGCGAGCACGACCCGGCACTGCCGGCGGTCCAAGGCATGTTCCTCCTGTTCGACAAGGACGATGGCAGACTGCTTGCGGCAATTGACGGCGCTGCGATCACGCCCTGGAAGACGGCTGCCGATTCTGCCCTTGGTTCATTGTTGCTTTCCGCCCCCGATGTCCAGCTCATGGCGATGATCGGTGCCGGTACGATGGCAAGGCCACTGATCGAGGCGCATTTGTCCGCGCGACCCTCTATTGAAAAAGTGATCATCTGGAACAGGACCCGGGCAAATGCTGAAGCGCTTGCCGCCTCGCTCGGCGATCTCGGGCGCGATGTTCAGGTGGCGGATGATTTGTCCGATGCCGTGCGCTCGGCCGATCTCGTATGTTCGGCCACCTTTGCCATCGAACCGCATATCAAGGGCGAATGGCTCAAACCGGGCGCGCATGTCGATCTCGTCGGCGCGTTCCGGCCCGATATGCGCGAGGCCGATGACGAAACGCTCAGACGTGGACGGTTCTTCGTCGACGCACGCGCAACCACCATCCATCATATCGGCGAATTGATGATCCCGCTCAAGCATGGCGTTATCACGGAAGCAGACATAGAAGGCGAGTTGTTCGACTTGTGCAGCCAGCCGCCAATAAATCGTCAGCCTACAGATATAACCGTTTTCAAGAATGGCGGCGGCGCGCATCTCGATCTGATTACCGCGAGGCTGGTTTACCAACGCGTTGCTGCCAAGGCTGGCTAAGCGATCTCAAGACGAATATCGCCGGGCGTAGGATCCGCGCGCTGATCGAAATCAGCTTGCGCCGGAATGCGCCCAGTCCCAGTACAGACCGCGAGCCTTTTGCGCGATGGGCCCGATCGGCAATTTGCGATCCTCGAAGCGGATCACCGGCACGACTTTCGACAGATTGCCCGTTGAGAAAATTTCATCCGCTTCCCGAAAATCCTCCACCCTCAGTGTTGTTTCGTACACCGGCACACCGGACTCACGCAGCAGCGCCATGACGCGCTGCCGGGTGATGCCATTCAGAAAAGTTCCGTTCGGCACCGGGGTGAAGACATCGCTTCCGCGCGTCATAAAGACATTGGCCGTCGCAAGTTCAGCGACATTGCCGAGCATGTCGCAAACAAGCGCATTTTGGAAACCTTTCGCTTTCGCCTCCAGCATCATGCGGGCATTGTTCGGGTAAAGGCACGATGCCTTTGCGTTCACCGGCATGACCTCGATCGTCGGCCGGCGGAAACTTGAAAGCGTAATAGAGATCCCGGTCGGCAGCGCCATCGGCATTTCTTCAAGACAGAGTGCGAAGTCCGTCGAATCCACACGCGGCGGCACGACGCCGACATCGGATTCTTCCGCCCAGCACATGGGGCGAATATAGATGCTTGCATCGGCATCGAACTTCTTCAGACCTTCCCTCGTCAGCTCCATTAGCGTTTCCGTGCTGACAGCAGGAACCAGACTAAGCGCCCGTGCGCTGTCACCAAGCCTTTCGCAATGACGGTCGAGATCGGGCGTCACGCCTTCGAATGCGCGCGCTCCATCGAAAACCATCGAGCCGAGCCATGTGGCGTGTGTCGCTGCACCGAGGATTTTGACATCGCCTTCATGCCAATCCCCGCTATAGAAAGTCATACATCTTTTTTGGCCAGCCATTTCGTTCGTCCAATCAGATCGTCCCTAAGCATAGGAAAACGCAAAGGGAGCAAAGGCTTGTCATATTTGGCTCACCTTACAACCTGTTGCCGGAAGTATGAACCTTTGCAAGCGCATTCGCTTAAAGATTTTATAGGCAGACGTGAACGGGTGACAGCGATGCCGGGTAAGTCCCCGATGGAATGCATCATCAGGCATGTATTACATGCTAAATCAACTTAACCTCGCTAAAGCGGGATCACTTTAACGAGGCTAAGTTCTTTTATATCAATAGGTTAGCGAAATTATTCCCACGTCCATTTGGACGCACGTTGCGCCCGGCACGGTCGAACTGAAAGCGCTTTTTATTGACTTGGCACAGCGTCGGCAGAAGCGGGACTATGCGATTCCGTGGTCTTCTTGGTCAGCTCGTCCGAAGCATCTGCCAGTCCAGCCGCCTCTGCTTCCTCTTCCAGCCTTCTGGTTGGCGATTTTGTAGGCGAGGGAACAGCGATCTGCTGCAACGGCGCCGATGTCTGAACCGTCCCGGAATGAGCAGCCTTCCATTTCTCGACAAGCAGCCGTGCTTCCCGCTCAACATCTTTAGGTGCGGTTAAGATCGCCTCGTCATGCAGCGAAGTGATCCACGCCCGGTCCTTCGCCTGCGTGCGCTCCTTGCCCAGGATTAGCAGAGCAAGTCCTGCCACAGGCCGGTGCTTGGTGACTTTGCCTTCCCACATCATGGAGCCCAGAAGCGCCTGCGCCGGGGGATACTGCTTCCGGGCGGCGTTTTCGAGAAAGCGCGTCGCCATACCAAGATTGGGGCCGATGCCATCGGCTGACAGAAACAGCTTTCCGAGTTTGAACAGGCTCTCGGCATCTTCAAGTATAACGCCGGAATGGAACAGCAAATTGCCCGCCATATTTACGTCTTTTATGCCCTCCGGCGTCCCGACACCTTCAAGAAAGCAATCGGCGGCTCTACGGAATGCAACGGCCAGCCTCTTCGCTTCCGGATGGAAACGATCAAATTTACCTGCGCGCTCTGTCGCGCGAATATAATAGTTGCAGGCTTTTTCGAAATTGCGCTGCTTGAACTCGTCAGAGTCATAGATCTCGCCAAGACGCAGCATGGCGGAGAAGTTACCCTGGCTGGCAGAACGCTGAAGGGCGATCATATCGCCGTCTTCGACGCCTGTTCTTAACTCATTAATCAGCGGGTCGGATTCAGGCGCGGAAATCGCCGAGGCGGGTTCGGCCGCCAGACCTGCCATGCTCAACACGAGCGCGGATATAACTCCTGAAATTCGTAACATGCTCCTGATCCGCACTTTACGCCGCCACCCTCACGGCCCGCAGCCCGACTGCAAAGAAATGAACCGTCATACCTTTCATTCACGTATCAATAACGTTATTCACGACGGTCTACTCAAGACTTGCACTAAGCAACGTTTACATGGCGACCATTTTACCATTCCGTGGCGATATCACGGCCATTCTCTGGCCAATTCGTACTTTTCTGCATATTTTGACAGTCTGACCGCCAGTTTGGTTCAAGACTTTCAATTTCATGCTCAAATACTCTGTTTTATCATCCACGATCTGTAAAAATCGGCTCTTGTTTCTCGTACACATTACTCTACTTGCGAAACCGGACATTTGCTCTCGCCCATATGTGTGAACGATCCGTCGTTTCGCTATAGTCTGATATGTTCTGGAAGTTTTATGGCGCAAAAGAGGCGCGAAAGCCTCACCTCGTTGCTGATACGCAACAGAAGCTTTCTCAACATATTTTATGCCATGAATGCAGGCCTTTTTTGCCGATATGTCAGGCAGCAAAGCTGTGGAACTGTGATATTAACGCCACTACAGTGTTCCACCCAAGAGTGGGGACTGTTTTTTGGATAAAAGGCACGCGAAAACAAACAGTTAGAGCGTTTCACGCGAATACTATTCGCCGCAACACGCTTTAGGCTGCCGCCTGAATGCGCTTCAGGGCCGCGTTCAGACGCTTCTCTGCCGCCGAAGCCTCCTGAAGCCTTTCACGATTCTCCTCAACCACATGCTCAGGCGCGCGGGACGTGAATTTTTCGTCCGCAAGTTTCTGGTCAAGTTTCTCTATTTCACCCTTAATTCTCTCGATTTCTCTCTGTAATCTCTCTGTCTCTGCACCCAGATCCACGACTCCAGCAATCGGCAGCGCCAGAACGCAGTCCTTCATGACAATCTGAACGGCACCCTTCGGCGGTGTCTTCTCGAATGCGATGGAATCGAGCCTCGCCAGCCGCAAGACAGTCTCCCGATGATTGGATAGGCGCGTCTTGAGGGCTGCCCCTGCCCCCGAGATCACCAGAGGGATTTTCGCCGATGGCAGAACGTTCATTTCCGAACGGATCGAGCGGATTTCGGAAATCAGGTCGATAACCCATGCCATTTCCTCATCCGCGGTCTTGTTCTGAAGCCCTGAGAGTTGCGGCCATTCGGTGACGACCAGCATCGCGTCGCGTCCGCCCGCAGCTTCGCCGATCCGCTGCCAAAGCTCCTCGGTAATAAAGGGCATAAATGGGTGCAGCAGCATCAGGATACGGTCGAGCGTCCACGCCATCATCGCCTGTGTCTCGGCTTTCGCTTCCTCATCCGCGCCGTTCAGGATGGGCTTAGCCAGTTCCAGATACCAATCGCAGAATGTGTGCCAGACGAAATGGTAGATCGCGCTGGCCGCGTCGTTAAAACGGTAGGTCTCTATCGCCTCGGCAATGGCGAGTGCCGTGCGCTCGGTCTCCCCGGCGATCCAGCGGTTGATGCGTGCTTTCGCTTTCTTCGGGTTGAAGTCCTTTTGCGGCAGACACTCGTTCATTTCCGCAAAGCGCGCCGCATTCCAGAGCTTGGTCGCGAAATTCCGATAGCCTTCGATCCGGCTGATCGAGAGCTTAACGTCGCGACCCTGCGCCGCCATGATCGCCAGCGTGAAACGCAGAGCATCGGCGCCATAGCCCTCGATGCCGTTCGGATAATCCTTTTTCGTGTCGCGCTCGATCCGCTTGCGGTCTTCCTTCTTGGCCAGCGCCGCGACGCGCTTTTCGATCAGCGTATCGAGATCGACGCCGTCGATGATGTCGAGCGGGTCCATGACGTTGCCCTTCGATTTCGACATCTTCTGCCCCTTCTCGTCACGGACGAGGGCGTGGATGTAGACATCGGGGAAGGGCACATCCTTCATGAAATGGATGCCCATCATCATCATCCGGGCGACCCAGAAGAAG
>CAYOUP010000124.1:0-9045 GCA_964407125.1 uncultured Hyphomicrobiaceae bacterium
CCGGTGCATCTCGGCTCGATGAGCGAAAGCGTGCGCATGATCCTGCGCGAGAATGCGGGTGCGATCCGTCCCGGCGACGTGTTCATGATGAACGATCCGTTCAATGGCGGCACACATCTGCCGGACGTCACCGTCATTACGCCGGTCTTCGACGAGGCGGGCGAACGGATCATCTTCATCGCAGCCTCGCGCGGGCATCACGCCGACATCGGCGGCAAGACGCCCGGCTCGACGCCGCCGGACAGCCATCATATCGACGAGGAAGGCGTTCTGATCGGTAATTTCAAGCTGGTCAATCAGAGCGAGTTCCGCGAACAGGCGGCGCGCGAGCTGCTTGGCTCAGGCCCCTATCCCTGCCGGAACATCAATCAGAACATGACAGACCTCTCCGCTCAGGTCGCCGCCAATGCGACCGGCGTCCGTGAATTGCAGAAGATAGTCCGCCAGTTCGGGCTGGATGTCGTCCACGCCTATATGGGTCATGTACAGGACAACGCCGAGGAGTCCGTGCGGCGCGTGATTGACGTGCTCAAGGATTGCGAATTTTCCAACCCGCTCGACAGCGGCGCGCAGATTTCCGCCCGGATCAGGATCAACCGAGAAGATCGTTCCGCTATCGTCGATTTTACGGGAACTTCGCCACAGGACACTGGCAATTACAATGCGCCGCTGGCAATCTGCCGCGCAGCGGTGCTCTATGTTTTTCGCACGCTGGTCGGTTCCGAAATCCCGATGAATGAGGGCTGCCTGAAGCCGCTCAAGCTGATCATCCCGGAAAAGTCGATGATCAATCCGGACTATCCGGCAGCGGTCATCGCGGGGAATACGGAAGTCAGCCAGACGATTGCGGATGCGCTGTTCGGTGCGCTTGGCGTGCTTGCCGGATCGCAGGGCACGATGAACAATTTCGTCTACGGCAACGACGTCTACCAGAATTACGACACGATCTGCGGTGGCGCGGGTGCGGGAGACGGTTTCGACGGCGCCAGCGCGGTCCATGTGCATATGACGAATACGCGGATGACCGACCCGGAAGTGCTGGAGATGCGGTTCCCGGTGCGGCTCGACGAATTCTCGATCCGGCGCGGTTCAGGCGGGGTCGGACGTTACAGTGGCGGCAACGGGATCGTCCGCAAGCTGTGCTTTCTGGAGCCGATGACGGTGACGGTGCTTTCATCGCACCGCAAGACGCGGGCGTTCGGCGTGCGTGGTGGCGAGCCGGGATTGCCGGGTGAAAATTCCATTTTGCGCAAAGGTGGGAAAGAGGAAAAGCTTGGCGGCAATGCGACAAGCGAAGTGCAGCCCGGCGATGTCTTTATCCTCAAGACACCAGGTGGTGGCGGCTACGGGCGGCCATAGATCACCAGCCATACTGGCTATTGCGGCTTGATCACTTCAACCTGCTGCCGGTCACCGACGCCGACCGCGAATTTGGCCGCGAATTCCTGTCCGCCATGTTCGACGCGAACGCTGTATTCGCCCGCGGCCAGAATATGCGTCGGGAATGCGCCGCCGCTTTTGCGGACGAGTTCGCCGTCGCTGGAATAGATGTGCCAGATCGTATCGGCGAGCGCCTCGCCGCCCTGACGTTCGACCAGCCGGAACGTGACCTTGCCCGCCTGATGGTCGATGGTCGCCTCGGTCAGCTTGCCCGGTTCGACCGTGACATCGACTTCCATGACGGAGTTGGCATCGCCATATTTGCTGACAACCCGGTAAGTGCCGCTGTTCAGCCGCAGCACAACACCCGATCTGGCGTTCGCAATCACCCGGCGGCGATTGCCGAACTGGTCGGTCTCCTCCGAGAAGACATTGAAACTGAGCGCATTGTCGGCAAGCAGGGGCTCTTTGGCGAGCGTTGCGTAAAGACGCAGACCGCCAGCCTGCAAATTGAAGACATCCTCATTACGCTTGCCTGGCCAGACGTTCACGCGCTTCGTAACAGTTGCCTGTCCATAGGCAGCGTTGACCAGATATTCTCCGGGCGGCAGCGTCAGGGCTACCTGTGCGTCATTCAGTTTATGAAGAAGCTTATAACTGCCGTCACTCTGAATCTCGATGCTGTATACGCGCCAGGTCAGGCCGCTGGTCAGAGGTGCCGCGCCTTCAGACAGGATTGCCGACAGAACGATGGTGCCGGGATCGTTCGATATAAACTCGGGAGTCTCTCCATCGGGAAGGCCGGAAGGCGGGCTGGATTGCAGGGACTGCGGCGGCTTCTGCGTTGCTTCGAAGGCTTTGCGCAGCGCCGTATTCAACTCGGCTGCGTTGCTCGCGGTCTGGAACAGTCCTCCCGTTTTCTCCGAAATGCATGAGAGCGCCTTAAGCGGCTCCAGATCCTGCTCGCTGAACGCGATCACATGGGCAATCAGATTCTGGTTCTTCTGCTTCAGCGACTCGGCAATCGCGCAGGGATCGGCCTCGCAGTCATCCGTACTGTCACTGATCATGATGATCGAGCGTACGCCGTTTTTATCGAAAAGTTCGCTCGCCGCGGTCAGCGATCCAGCAACGGCCGCCGATCCCGCCGGCTTCACCTTTTCGATTTCATGCGCATCCTTTTTCGGCTCGATCGGCCCGATCGCCTTCACCGTGTCGATCGACTTGCAAGCCTGCTTTTTCTGCGCGCCATAGGTGACTACGCCGACATCGAGCTTGCCTTCATACTCGCCGAACAGCGCATCGACACTGTCGCGCATGATCGTGACCTTTGGCGTGCCATCGATCTGCGCCCACATGCTTCCGGAATGATCGAGAATCAGAACCGCCTGATTGTCATCCTGGGCGGCGGCACTATAGGCGCCCGTCACCAGTAGCGGCAGCGTAAGCGCAACGCTTAGCCAAAGAGTACAAAGGCATCTTTCGAGCATTCTTGTCATTTTTCAGATGCAGTTCCCGGTTTTCTCAGGTCGATGGTTTATTTGACGATAAGCTCAACAATTTGGTCGTTATTGGACTTTGCCGTAAAGACCTGCGTGTAGGTCTTCGAACCATGCTGTGCAATCGCATGATAGGAGCCATCCTGCAAGATAAGCTCAGGTTCGGCGTCCTGCGAAATCAGTACGGTGCCCGATCCGTTATATTTCAGCGTCCATTTCACAGGAGAAAGAGGTCGCCCGCCCGGCTTGCTGACAAGGCGCAGCCGCACATTGCTGGCCTGATGCACAAAATTAATGGTCTCGATATTCCCCGGCTTGATCTCGATTTCGTGTGTCTGCCGGGCATTATGCCATCCGTACTGGCTTTCGACACGGTAGCGACCGCTCGGAAGGAACAGGGTTGGCGCGGCGATTGTCGAACGCAGCACTTCGCCCTGATTGGTATCGTCGCGCTTCTGCGACAGACCGTAAATCCGGTAAAGCACATTCCGGTCCAGCGGCAGATCGTTCAGCATGGAGGCCAGCTTCAGCTGGCCGCCGTTCAGGACCAGCGGTTGCTGCAAATTCTGACCCGCAGTGACGGTCAGCTCCGCCTCGGTGCGGGCAAGGCCGAGCGTTGCAGCGATTCGGTATTGCCCTGCCGGAAGGCTGAAACTGGGCATAACGAGCTGCGACCTTATGATTTCCCGGTTTTGTCCGGTCTCACCTACGTCATAGATAAAGAAGGTCGCGCCTTCCAGCGCATCGCCACCCTCAACCGCATGCGCCGACAGCGTCACCTGCCCCATATCCATCTGGACTTCAATGTCGCGGTCATCTCCCGTTTTCACCGAGATTGCGCGTTCGACCGAGGCAAGTCCGTGATGCGCCGTCAGCGTATACTCCCCGGGAGGGATGTTGAAAATCGCCTCAGGGAGGCTGGAGCGCACGAGTTCCTCGGTCTCCCCTTCGCTGTTCCCCCTGCGCAGCGTGAAGAACATGCCATCCAGCTTTTCGCCGCCAGCCGCCGCAACGGCATGTACCCGGAGCGAAGCACCGTTGACGGGTATCACCGGAGCGACCGGCTCGGCGAATTTCACCTCGAACTCTTGCGCATTGCGGGCGAGGCCATAGGACACCTCGGCAACATACCGCCCGGGTTTCAGCTTCAGCGTCGGTGTTGGATCCGTGCCGCTATATAAAAGAGCGGGATCGGTGTTTTTGGAGTTGCTCTCCTGAAACTCGTAGACCTTCCAGAAGACTCCCTCCGACAGGGCCGGAGATCCAGGCGCCAAAGCCGCCAACAGCTGGACATTATCCTTGAATAACGGATTCCGGTCGGGCAATCCGGGCCCAGTTTCCGATTGCTGAAGCGCGTCGCCGGGCTCCGAGGCCGCAATCGGATGACCTGACATGATCCCGGTGGCGGCAAGGATGAAAAGCAGAGGAAGCAGGCGTTTCAACCATTTCCAGGACATGGTGGCAAACTGAGGTTAGATTTCGGGATATTCACATTTCCCAGCTTTACAGTTGCTTGTCCAGTGCCCATTACACGTCTATGCAATTTCCAGAAAATGCATCACGTCAATAGCGCCTCATGCCCGTATGCTTGTGGGCGAAACAGCAGAGTCGGATGTCGAAAATATGAACG
Source organism: uncultured Hyphomicrobiaceae bacterium (assembly GCA_964407125.1). Lineage (GTDB taxonomy): Bacteria > Pseudomonadota > Alphaproteobacteria > Rhizobiales > Rhodomicrobiaceae > JAHQVI01. Next base: position 4,510 of record CAYOUP010000124.1, read on the forward strand.
AAACAGTCATGGAGCAGCTACTGACCCGTCGCTCCGTTGCCGCAAATGATCTTGGTGAACCGGGGCCGGACGGCGAATCACTGCAAATGCTCCTGAAGGCCGCTGCCCGCGTTCCCGATCACAAGAAATTGACGCCCTGGCGATTCATCCTGCTCCAGGACGAGGCAAGAGCCGCTTTCGGGGAAAAGCTTGCCGCGATTTGCGCCGGAAACGAGCCGGATGCATCCGATGTCCGGCTTGAAACGGAGCGGACCCGTTTCACACGCGCGCCTGTTATTGTCGCGGTCGTGTCATCACCTGTCGAACACCCGGCCTGCCCGGAATGGGAGCAGGTGCTTTCCGCAGGCGCAGTGTGCATGAACCTGCTGCATGCGGCAGTCGCGGCAGGCTATGGCGCACAATGGTTAACCGAGTGGTACGGCTTTGATCCGCAGGTTGCCAGAGCGTTCGGCCTGGCCCCGCATGAGCGGTTTGCAGGCTTTGTTTACATCGGCACGGCGCAGGAAAAGCCCGCGGACCGTGACAGGCCCGATCTGGCGCAGATCGTAAGCCGTCCAGCAATGCCTCTGGACGGCTGACAGTTGCGACTGGACTCAATACCGGAACTGTTCGGCCAGAATGCGCTCATCGAGCTCATGTCCTGGATCGAACAGGAGCTGAATCCTGATTTCCCGGTCCTCGGCAATATCGACCTTCAGCACGTTTCTGAGTTCCGTGTGATCCGCCACAGCGCTCATTGGCCGCTTATGCGCTTCGAGAACTTCAACGGTGACACGGTTTGAGCTGGGAAGCAGTGCACCGCGCCAGCGGCGCGGGCGAAACGGGCTGATCGGGGTCAAAGCGAGCAATGATGCATTGATGGGCAGGATCGGCCCTCCGGCCGAGAAATTATAGGCCGTGCTTCCCGCCGGTGTGGAAACCAGCAGACCGTCGCAGATCAGTACGTCGAGCCGTGTCTTGCCGTTGACGCCAATGCTTAGCCGCGCCGCCTGATGCGTCAGACGGAAAATCGACACCTCATTGATCGCCAGCGCATCTCCTGTCCCGCCATTGGTCATTTCCGCGTGCATTTTCAGCGGATGAATGATGTTGGTCTTCGCCTCGGCAAGCCTTTCGGGCAGGTCGTCGGACTTGTACTCGTTCATGAGGAAACCGACCGATCCCCGGTTCATTCCGTAGATCGGGATATTCCGCCTCATGAACCGGTGCAGCGTTTGCAGCATCAGGCCGTCGCCGCCAAGCGCGACGATGGCGTTTGCGTGGTCGGGGTCAGCATTACCGTACCTATGGGAAAGATAGGCGAGGGATTCTCGCGCTTCCTCGGTGTTGCTGGCGACGAAGTGTATATTTTCGCTTATGATATCGAGCTCCAAAATCAGGATACGGCCAGATGACCACGACGAATGACGATCGACCTGAGGCGCCGGTCAGGCAGACACATGATGAACCGGCTGACCAAACATCTCATAGCACTAAGGCAATTTTGGTTTACACCACATTTCCTACGGCGGGCGATGCAAAAAAAGCTGCGCATGCGCTTGTGACAGCGGGATTGGCGGCTTGCGTTAATCTGATTGAGCAATTGACGGCAATTTATGTCTGGGAGGGCACAGTCGAGGAAGACAGCGAGGTCGGCATGATCATCAAGACGACGGAAGACCGGCGCGAGGAGGTTCTTGCGGAAATCAAACGGTTGCACCCGTTTTCGACGCCTGCGCGTATTGTCCTTCCCATCATAGGCGGCGGAACGGATTTTCTGAGCTGGATCGAATCGCAGTGCCAACCGAAATGGCTGAGCTCGAAGAAGGTTTAGCAAGTCCCTGATATGGCAAATATTTATGATTTAGGCAGAAATGTGGCGGAAATGAATTATGGCAAAAATTCGAAGTTTTCCCCGTAATTCAATGCAGAAATGTTGCCTAAAGCAACGGTTTGAACACATTTTTGAGAGATTTGGCCGATATTATGGAAAATCGCATGCATTTTTGAGGCAAAAATAAGGCCCGCTCAAAAATAAATGTTGCCCGTGGGCCACGGGGCTTTTCTGCGAGTCTAATTAGTTACTATATTTCAATGGTTTATGCTGGAATTTAACATGCTTGAAATGACTGCCTTCAAAGGTCATTTTTAGAGTCGTGTAATTCTGGAGCTGAGCGAGATGATCAAACATCTACTCATAAGATCGGTGAAAGTTTTCGCTGTCGCGTTTGCTGCAATGGCCTTAGCGGCTGTGCATGCCTCCGCGTTCACGGAAACCAAGATCCAGCCGCCTGCTGGACAGCCCGCACCGGAAGCTCCCGCAGCAAACCTTAACGTTGAGACAAATGACGGGTCGACAGGCCTGACGCTGACAACGCCTGGCGATGGCTCCGGTGAAACCGAGTTGAACATCCCGGGGGTAGGCACGATCGGCAAGATCCCGAAGTTCGATTTCGGACTTGAACTGCTCTACGGCAATGGCGCTGAAGAAACGCCGGGGGCTGAGGTCGGAAACCAGCAGGACGACGTCTTGATCAAAGGCAAAATCAGACACCGCTTCTAAAGTAGACGGAAGGTTGGACATAGAGGCGGCAACGAGCCGCCTTTTTCATTTGGGACTTTTGCGAATGATCGACGGCCGTCTTGCCGCCTTTGGGGTTCACGGCCTAACCGCGCTGGGGGCCGTTCTCGGATTTCAGGCATTGCTGGAAGTGGTCGCGCATCGTTGGGAAGCCGCATTTGCATGGCTTGGCGCTGCGCTGATCGTGGATGCCGTCGATGGCCCGCTGGCACGCAAGATCGGCGTCTTGGACAAGTTGCCGCGCTTCTCCGGCGAACAACTCGATCTGATTATCGACTATCTTAACTACGTTCTCGTTCCAGCCTTCCTCCTGTATGAAGCGCAACTCATGCCCGAAGGGCTTGGATGGCTCGGGGCATCGCTGATCCTTCTGAGCTCACTGTTTCACTTCTGCGATCACGAAAGCAAAACCAGGGATGGTTTTTTCGTCGGCTTCCCGGCGCTCTGGAATATCGTTGTGCTTTACATGCTGGTTCTGGGAACTTCGGCGGTCCTTAACTTTGCGGTCATCGCCGTTCTGTTCCTGCTGACATTCATTCCCTTGAAATGGGTTCATCCCGTTCGCTCCGTTTACTTGCGAAGCTGGACACTGCCGATTGTTGCGATCTGGTCCATTGCCGCGATAGCCGCGCTTATTAAAGGTTTTCCGTCCTCTTTCATCCTGCAGGCGATATTTGCCGTCGCGATGGTCTATTTTGTTGCGGTCGGCCTGCTCCGCAGCTCCCGTGGCGAGGTCACTTCAAATCCTCACTCGCCATCAGATGCAGGATAATCTCCCGCAAAGGGTTCCCTGAAAAGTCTTTACGCTATAATGATTTGAGGTAGCGGCCCGCTCGGTATGCATGACGGACAGTTAAGGAGAGAAACTGGTGGATCTTTTGCTGGACCCTAACGTATGGGCGAGTTTTCTGGCGCTCAGCGCGCTGGAAATCGTCCTCGGCATCGACAATGTCATTTTTCTCTCGATCGTAACGGAAAAACTGCCGGTAAGTCAGGCGAGGCGTGCCAGACAGGTTGGCCTCGCACTCGCACTTGTATTCCGCATCATCATATTGCTCACGATCTTCTGGGTCATGCGATTGACCCAGCCTGTGTTCAGTGTCCTCGGCGTTGATATCTCCATGCGCGACCTGATCCTTTTAGCCGGTGGCGTGTTTCTGATGGTCAAGGCGACGCAGGAAGTCCATGCCGAGATCGAAGGCGAAGACGGCGAGGAAGAAAATAAGACCAGCGTAACCTCCGCGGCCTTCGGCGCCGTGATTGCGCAGATCGTCGTGATTGACGCGATCTTTTCCATCGACTCCATCGTAACCGCTGTGGGTATGGCTGACTATGTCGAGGTCATGATCGCGGCTGTCATCGTCGCAATCGGTGTCATGTACATTGCCGCCGAGCCGGTCGCGGGATTCATCGAGCGGCATCCGACGACGAAGATGCTGGCGCTGACTTTCCTCATGCTTATAGGTGTCGCGCTAATCGCAGATGGGTTGCACTTCCACATTCCTCGCGCATACATCTACTTCGCGATGGCGTTCTCCGCTGCAACAGAATTCTTCAACATCATGTCGATCCGCAGGAAGCGATTGCGACGGAAGACGCTAATTAATAAAAGGTGATCGGCCCATTGCCGACACAGTCTGAACTATCTTACAAACCGGGCGTTTACACAGAAGCGCGCCGGGAAATCGACGGGGATCGCGGAATAATGCTGCAACGATGGATCAGGAGTCTTTTTGCCGTTCTTTGCGTTGCAGTCCTGTCCGGTCCGGTTCAGGCGGATGAAGTCTCCATTGAAGTCGAGGGGTTGACCGTCCTCGGCAATCTCGAAATAGCGTCGGGAAAATCGTTGAAATCCGATGGCGCCATTCTGCTCGTCCATGACACGCTTGCGCATAATCGGATGGAAATCCTTTCCGCACTTCAGGAGCTGCTGCGCGAGCGTGGGCGCCTGGCCAACGAGGAGCTGCTCCGGCGGC
>CAYOUP010000125.1:0-8997 GCA_964407125.1 uncultured Hyphomicrobiaceae bacterium
ATCTCATACTGGAACCTATGGGCGGGCGGCTTTGTGGTGCATCTGTTCACTTGTAGCTCTATTGGGACGGTTTTTGAGGGGGTTTTTCATATTAACCCGCTTACTGCCCGGTTTTCACTATGCTATAGAGCGTTTGTATCAGTTGCGGGGAACGCCGATGGTCACATTCAATCAGCTTTGGGCAAACCATCCCACAAATACCGGGGAGCAACATCCCTGCAGTACGCTGGGCATCTCCAATTTCGAGAACCAGTGCTCGATCAGGATGGGCGTTTGCCTCCGGCGCTCCGGCGTTCCGGCAAGCGCGATACGTGGGGCGCTGACATGTAATCAGGCCAAACTCACCGGGCACGGCCATGATGACATGCATTTTATCCGGGCCAGAGAGCTGGCGCAGGCCTTGCGCAGCGCGTCCATTCCAGGCGTCGGCCCGGTCTACAGCCTCAACAATCCCGGCGACTTCGCCAATGAGCTGGACGGGCGCAAGGGACTGATTTTCTTTAACGGCTATTGGTGGCGCAGTACCGACACCTCGAAACCAACGGGCGACCATATCGATGTTTGGAACGGCTGGCGCACAAGCGCAAAGATGCTGTTTCCCTGGTTCGGCTGGCTCGGCGGCTATAACAAGTCCTCCAACATCTGGTTCTGGGAGGTCAAATGAAGATTATTTTCGGCATCCTGTTTGCGGTGTTCTCCGGTCTCGCCGGAGCCTATGTGGCTGGTCCGATCGGGGACTGGCTCCTGCTTCAGGAAAGTATCGAAGTCATTCGTCCGACCTTTGAAAGCCCGGATCAGGCCGCATATTTCGATATTGTCGTGCGCCTGATCATCACGCTCGGTTTTGCTTTCATCGGTATGATCATCGGAATTCTGGTTGCCGGGCGGTTGCGCAGCCGCCTGATCCGTCAGGAAAGCTGATGCAGGTCTCATGAAGTTTGCGCTACTGGCGGCTGCGGGAGGTGCGATAGGGGCCGCAGCCAGATACATTGTCAATGTGCTGACATTGCATGTTTTCGGCCCCGGTTTTCCCTGGGGAACCTTTACAGTCAATATTGCCGGATCGTTCATTATGGGGGTTTTCATCGCCCTCGGCGCCCTTCGCCTCAACCTCTCCAGTGAAATGCGGGTGTTGGTTGCAACGGGGATTTTCGGCGGCTTTACAACCTTTTCCTCCTTTTCGCTCGATTTCGTAACCCTTTTCGAACGCAAGGACTATGGCATTGCGGCGATTTATCTTGCAGGATCGGTCGGGTTATCGATTCTGGCGCTATTTGCAGGTTTGATCATCGTTCGCCAATGGCTGAGCTGAATAACGATTTACGGCGGATCAAGCCGGCCGACGAAGGTATGCGGCTGGATCGCTGGATCAAGACCCATTATCCGGCGATTCCGCATAGCCTTTTGCAAAAGCTGCTGCGCACGGGGCAGGTGCGCGTCAATGGCGGCCGCGCCAAGCCTGACCGGCGTCTGAATGCGGGCGACGAGATCAAGGTCCGCCAGCTCGTGCATGTGACCGCCGAAGCCGGGACCGGGCAAAACAAGCCAACACCAACGCCTCCGCTTGGCCTGTCCAAGGCTGACCGTACCTTTATCGAGCGCATGATCCTCTATGAGGATGACGAGCTGATGGTGCTGAACAAGCCGTTCGGCATCGCGGTTCAGGGCGGAACGCGCACCAGGCGCCATATTGACGGCATGCTGGCAGGCATGGAGGACCGCTTCGGCGACCGCCCCCGCCTCGTCCATCGGCTCGACCGCGATACGTCCGGCGTGCTGCTGGTCGCCAAAACGCGGGCAGCGGCCAGCCGCTACGGCAAACTGTTCCAGACACGCTCGGTGCAGAAAATTTACTGGGCGCTGGTCAAGGGCGTGCCGAAGCCCCAGCAGGGCAAGATCGACGCCGCGCTCGTCAAGGCGTCCGGCCCGGATGGCGACCGCGTACGCAAGGCGCGTCCCGGTGAGCAGGAAACGGCGCAGTCGGCCATCACCCATTATTCCGTCATCGAAAAGTCCGGATCGCGCCTCGCCTGGGTGTCGCTCAAACCCGTGACGGGACGCCAGCATCAGCTTCGCGCCCATATGGCGATCATCGGCACGCCGATCGTCGGCGATCAGAAATATGAAGGCGACAAGGATTTGCCTGTCGAGGGGCTGGAGCTGAAACTGCATCTGCACGCAAGGCGGCTGATTGTTCCACGCGCGAACGGTCAGACACTCGATGTCAGCGCACCGCTTTCCGACCATATGGCCGCGAGTTGGCGGATGCTCGGCCTCGATCCGGAGCGATATGATGAGATTGAAAGCTGATCCCGGTGGGGAGGGATTTTCTGTAGCGGCGTAAAAGGACCGAAACAGACTGGAGCCTGGAGATGAAAAACGGATATGACACGCGTGTAAACGGCGATGGCGCCGAACTGGCTCGCTTTTACAAGGACGTCAGTACTGCCGAAGAGGAGAATGAAGGCTGGCGGATTCTTCTCGACGGGCGCCCAGTGAAGACGCCGATGCGCAACGATCTCCTGGTTCCGACCCATGCGCTTGCCGAGGCGATTGCCGATGAGTGGCGCGCGCAGGATGCACGCATAGCCCCTGAAACCATGCCGTTGACGAAACTGGCAAATACGGCTCTGGACGCCGTCGCGCCGAATGCGACGGAAGTGGCGGAAAATGTCCTGAGCTTTGCCGGACGCGATCTCATCTGCTACCGCGCCGAGAGGCCGCAGAGGCTGATCGAGCGGCAAAAAGAGTTGTGGGACCCGATGATCGACTGGGCTGAGGACTATTATGGCGCGCGTCTGAAAATTACCGAGGGCGTGATGCCCATTGAACAGCCCGCCGACAGCCTTGCGGCCTTGCGCACAGCCTGCCTCTGCCATGAGCCCTTCAGCCTGACCGCGCTGCATGTCATGACCTCGATTACCGGCTCGGCGGTTCTTGCACTTGCGCATATTGCCGGCCGTATGTCGCTGGATGAGAGCTGGGCGGCGGCCCATGTCGATGAGGACTTTCAGACCGAGGAATGGGGTGCCGACGAGGAAGCCGCAAAACGCTTCAAGTCGCGTTACGAGGAATTGCGCAGCGCTTCCCGCTTTTACGAGCTAAGCCAGCCGGGCTGATGTGAAATGGCCTCAATTCGCGATCCGTTTTGCATGTAAAGTGAGACAGCGTCTCCCCTATTGCGTGAATAGCGCGTAAGACAAGCCGGTCGTTTTTGGTGGGGGTAGCATGCGTATCGCTGGCGCTGACATGGGAGGCCCTGAGGTCGTATGCTCCAGAAGGCGCATTCATCCGTGCTCTCGAACCGCTCACTGCATCGTGACTCAAGACGATTTACGCATTGCGCTAGATATACGGATAATACATCCGGTCCGGACGATGCGTAGATGAGTTCGCTGAACACCATAGAAGATAGCGCCGCGCCTGCTTCCGCAGCGGAACGGCAAGCTCAGACGGCGGTTTGGGTGGCTGCGGCAGCCGCGCTTGCGGTCATTGCCGGTCTCTCGGTCAACATTGCAGGCTGGCGGATCGGCGTCGGCGGCCTGCTTGGCGGTCTCGGCGGCTTCGCCCTGTACCACGCCTCTTTCGGCTTCACCTCCGCATGGCGCAATTTCATCAGGACGCGCCGGGGCACGGGGCTGCGCGCGCAATTCCTGCTGATCGCACTAATCATCCTTGTCAGCTTTCCGCTGATCGCTTGGAGTGGGAGCGTTAACGGCTATGTTTTTCCGTTCGGCGTTGCGGCGGCGACGGGCGCATTTATGTTCGGTTTCGGAATGCAGCTTGGCGGCGGCTGTGGGTCGGGGACGCTCTACACCGTCGGCGGCGGCAGCACGCGGATGGTGATCACTCTATCGGCCTTCATATTCGGCTCTGTTCTTGCGACCGCGCATTGGGATGCCTGGCAGGGCCTGCCGCGCTTTCCCGCCATGTCGCTGGTCAAGTCGCTGGGGCCGGTCGCGGCGATGGCGATAGCTTTTGTGGTGCTCGGCGCGCTAGGCTGGCTCAGCTTCATCTGGGAAAAGCGCCATCACGGCGATGTCGAGGCCCCGCCTTCGCGCATGTCGCTACTGCACGGCCCCTGGAGCAAGACGGCCGGCGCGGCGATCATTGCCGTCATGGCGATCGGCACTTTTATCGTGCTCCAGCGGCCCTGGGGGATTACATCAGCCTTTGCGCTCTGGGGGGCGAAGATCGGCGATGCCGCCGGGATCGACGTGGCGAGTTGGTCCTACTGGAAATATTCCTCCGCACTCAATGCGCCGGTCCTGGCCGATGCGACCAGCGTCCAGGATATCGGCATCATGCTGGGCGCGCTGATGGCGGCGGGGCTCGCCGGGCGCTTCGCTCCGATCTGGCGGATCGGATGGCTTCCCGCGCTCGCCGCGATTATCGGCGGACTGATGATGGGATATGGCGCGCGGCTGGCCTTCGGCTGCAATATCGGCGCCTTTCTCGGCGGCGTCACCTCGGGCAGTCTGCACGGCCTGGGCTGGCTGATATTCGGTTTTATTGGAAGTGTCATCGCCGTCCGTGTGCGGCCTTTTTTCATGCTGGATTAGGAGAACGACAATGCGCTTGATGAATACACTTACCCTTCTGGGCGTTCTGCTGATCGCGGTTCCCATAGCCGCCTCCGCCGCCCCGCTTACGAAACGCGTAGGCTGGCGGATTATTGAGACGGACAGCGGTTTCGGCGAGCTGGTACAAAATCTCGAAGCCAACATCAAGGCGAACAAGATGCTCATTGTGACCGTTGCGAGCGCGTCGGACGGCGCGAAAGGGCAGGGCATCACCATTCCCGGTAACCGCGTCGTTGGCGTATACCGCAATGATTTTGCACGCAGAATGCTTGAGGCCAGCATTGCGGCAGGCATCGAAGCCCCGATCCGCTTCTATGTTACCGAAGATGAGAATGGAACCTCTACTTTGTCCTACAAACTGCCGTCGGCGGTGTTTGCCCCCTATTTCGACGAAGGCGGGGACGAGTTGCGCAAGCTTGCGGCGGAGCTGGACGAAATTTTCGCCAAAATTGCGGACGACACGATCAAGTCCTGACGTCTGGCGCGGGATTGGTTTTCATCATGATATCGTCTCGAAAAGAGACGAAATTGCCGCACAGGCGCAGGACAAAGCGGGTCGTCGGGCCCGCTTTTTTCTTGGTGCTGCACCATGTGCGTTTCCTATGCGTTTGTTGCAAAAAGGCAAGAGATGGCAGATTTGTGCACACATGCTAAAAAACGCATGATTGTTAATCAATTGAGCGATTCGGGATGGAAAGTTTTATATTTTTTCAATAGGTTATAGCTTCATATTTTGCTTTTTTCTAATATGTGTTGTTAATGCGCGCCGCGTTGATCATGGCCGGATGGCCATCTTATTGCCGTGATTATGACGCCCTCAAATATGTACGATAGGCATTGTTCCGCCAGGCGAACGAATTGAAAACGTTTCACGGCAGCGTCTGGACGAGGCAAGCCGTGCATGAGCATGGCCGCCAGTTTACTGAAACTATCGGCCTATCTCGGGAAAAGGATATGTCTGATGTCGAATGAACGGCCGTCGAAACCAACGCAGCGTTTCAGCCGCTACTCACGCGCATCCTATGGCGAACTCGCTCCCGTGCAATCCGACGATGACCTGTCGCTGACCAAAATTACCGAGCGTGTACTGAAAGGCGAGCGTATTCCGGAACCTGCCGTTGCAGCGGGCCGTCCACTCCCGGCTTTCGAGGAAAGGCCGGTGCCGGATTATCATCAGCCGCCGCCACCGCCGGAGGCGGATCTCTGGAATGACGAGCCGGTCCAACCTCAACAGCGCAACGGACGCTTTGTGCATCCCGCAAACGAAAGCCTCAATGCCCGGCTGAACGCCATTCACCAGCCCGCCGGTACAGCCCAATTGCCCGAGCAGCCGCCGCAGGCACAGCCGGTACCAATAAAGCTGGATGAAGGCACGCAGACGCAGGAGCTGAAAAGACAACAGCACGAGGCTCGCGCACATGCGAGCGCGAAGGTCAAGGCGAAGCGCCGCGAGACCCGCCGTGAAAAAGCCCGCCAGGGCGTCGGAGCCGTCAAATCGACCGCCCGGACATTTCGCGATAAAGTCGGGCCTATGCTGATGAATGGCGGTTTGTGGCTGGCGCATAATCTTCGCCGCCGCGAAATCCGCCGCCGTTTCAGCCGGCTGCTCGTATTTGGCCATACGCATCTGACCGACCGCAAGACCGAGCGGCTTTTCTTCGTCCCTTCGCGGATGGCCGAACGGTTCGATCCCGCGCCGGATCGCGGTATCCATTATGACGGTCCCGTCCCCGTGAAAGCGTTTGAATGGGTCATGTCATTCATGCCGGATGACTTACGCGAGTACGCCTTTATCGACGTGCGCGCGGGGCTTGGCCGGGCGTCGCTGCTTGCGGCGCGCTACAATTTCAAGCGGATCGTTGCCTATGAGTATGAGCCGCAGCTCTTCGATGATCTCCAGATGAACATCGCGCAATATCCGCGTTCTCAGATGGTCTGCCGCAACATCGATGCCTATCGCGGCGATATTAACGGTATTGTCATGCCCGACCAGCCTTGCATCGTCTATTTCGCCGATGCCTGGCGCGAGACGATGATCAACGAGCTCGTCAACTATATCAGCGACACTTACAGGCAGAGCCCTCGGCGGATCTACATCATTCTTGAGAACACCGCCGCCAATACCGCTCTTGAGCAAAACAACATATTCGACCCCCTTGAGGCACCCATGGCGGAGCGGTTGAAGCTGCGCCTGCTCAGCCCGGTGGATTTCAAGGTCTATCGCTCGCTCGTCTGAACGAGTAGTGGCTCCACCCTCTCGCGTTCAAGATCTGCGCATAACAGCTTCTTTGTCATACTCGCGAAAGCAGGTATCCAGCCAAGCTCTAGATATATCTGGATTCCCGCCTGCGCGGGAATGACACATGCTCAAAGCAACGTGATTTAGCAGAACGCTCCCGTCAGGAGAGGGCGTCAGAGAAAACAGCTTCAGCTCAACGGAACACGAGTGAGTTGACGGTGCCGTGCATCGCGGTAGACTCTCCCGCATACGGAGTGAAACCTGCAAGGACAGTTCCATGACCACTAATCCCGTTCCCAGAGGCCTTATCGCGCCCATTCTCACGCCTTTCAATGCGGACGGGACGATTGCGCAGGACCTCTATAATGCCCACGCCCACCGCTTGCTCACCAGCGGTTGTGCGGCGCTCGCACCCTTCGGTACGACCGGCGAGGCGCTTTCGATCGGGATCGATGAGAGGATTACCGCGCTGGACGCGCTGATTGCGGATGGCGTCGATCCGGCGCGGATGATCCCCGGCACGGGGCTAACCAACATCGCCGATACGGCCCGGCTGTCCATCGCCTGCCTCGAACGCGGATGCGCCGGCATCATGGTGCTGCCGCCCTTCTATTACAAATCCGTGCCCGATGATGGGATTACTACCTATTTCAGCGATCTGATCGAGGCGATCGGCCATCCGAAGCCGAATATTTTTCTCTATCATATTCCGCAGGTCGCGGGCGTTGGCATCCCCATTCCAGTGGTGCGCGCTTTGCATGAACGCTTCCCGCAGCAGATCATAGGCATCAAGGATTCCTCCGGCGATTGGGACAACACATCGGCCCTGTTCGATATTGACGGGCTGATCGTTTATCCGGGCTCGGAGCTTCCGCTATTGGAAGCGCTCGAACGCGGCGCACCCGGCTGCATCAGCGCGACAGGTAATCTGAACGCTGCGGGTGTTGCAAAAATCGTGTCGCTCTACGATGCGCATGATCTGGCGGGCGCCCGCGAAGCTTATGAGGCCGCCAAGAGCTTCCGCATGATCATGACCGCGTTCGGTCCCATCCCGTCGCAGAAAATGATGCTGGCTGCGATGACGGGCGACAAACGCTGGATGAACCTACGTCCCCCGCTCCTGCCTCTAGCCAAGGAAAAGGCCGCCGAGCTGACCGAAAGACTGCGTGCGGAAACCGCATTCGGTCTGGCAGCGGAGTAAGTCTGCCACATCCTTAACCGTCATCCCCGGACCCGTTCCGGGGATCCATTTCAATATGTTTCCGGAATGGGCTGCGGAACTACCGGTAGATCAGCAGCATGACGATCCCGCCCGTCAGGATCACAATCCCGGCGACCTCACGCAGTGTACTCTTTTCACGGAAGAACAACACGGAGGCGGCGAAAGTGAACACAAGCTCGATCTGCCCGAGCGCGCGGACATAGGCGGCGTTTTGCAGCGTCATAGCAGTAAACCAGCCCAGTGAACCGACCATGCCCGTAATGCCAACCCAGAGCGTAACGCGCCATGCAGAGAAGACGCGGGAAAGCTCACCTGGCTCCCGCAGCAGCAGATAGACCCACATCGCGATGGTCTGCATCAGCGTAACCACCGCCAGCGTCAGCGCTGCCCGGATCAGGAAATCGCCGCTTTCCAGCGACAGCGAGGCGGTGCGATAGGAGACCGCGGAAATGCCGAACATTGCGCCCGATGCAACGCCCAGAAGCACGGAACGGTTGAACAGTCCCGCTCCAAGCAATTTGCCGGGTTGCACCGAGATCAGTACGACGCCGACAAGCGAGACGACCATCGCAAAAAGCGCCCATGCGCTCGCGGTCTCGCCGAGGATCAGGACGCCGAACATTGCTGTCTGCACGGTCTCGGTCTTGGAGAATGACACCCCCACCGCGAAATTGCGCTCCGAGAACAGCGCGACGACCAGCGCGGTACCGAAAATCTGCGCCAGCCCGCCAAGTGCGGCGAAACCGAAAAACGTGCCCGATACGCCCGGCAGATTGTCGCCCCGATAATGAAGAAGCGCCCAGACCAGCCCCGCCGCCAGTGGAGCCGCCCAGACGAAACGTGCGAATGTGGCGCCGAATGTCGAGAGATGCCCGCGCACATGCTTTTGCAGCATGAAGCGCAGATTCTGCATGAAGGCCGCCGCGATGGTGATCGGTATCCAGAGTTCCATG
>CAYOUP010000126.1:0-8996 GCA_964407125.1 uncultured Hyphomicrobiaceae bacterium
CCTTCATCTGGGCCAGCGCCTCGGCTTCAGCTTCGGCACAGAACGTCTTAAGTTCGATATAGTCAGTAAAGACTGATCCGTCATCGTTTTTCCGGATGGTCGGTCCGTACCAAGCCGGAATGCGATGCCCCCACCAGAGCTGGCGCGAGATGCACCACGGCTCGATATTCTCAAGCCATTGAAAATACGTCTTTTCCCAGTTCTTCGGGATGAATTTCGTATCGCCGTTGCGAACAGCCTCAAGCGCAGGCTGGGCAAGCGTCTTGGCATCGACAAACCACTGATCCGTCAGATAAGGCTCGATGACGACGCCGGAACGGTCGCCGAAAGGCTGCATGATCTTCTTGTCTTCGACCTGGATCATCAGGCCGCGTTCTTCCAGATCTGCAACAATCGCCTTGCGCGCCTCGAAACGATCCATGCCGCGATATTTCTCGGGCACGTAATCGGCGTCCAGCATCCGCGCCTTGGTATCCATCAGGATATACATCGGGATGTTGTGGCGCTTGGCGACCTGATAGTCGTTGAAGTCATGCGCGCCGGTGATCTTCACCGCGCCGGAGCCAAAATTCGGATCAGGGTGTTCGTCGGCAATGACAGGAATATAGCGCTCGGCCAATGGCAGCAGCACGCGCTTGCCGACAATCGGCGCATAACGCTCATCGCTAGGATGGACGGCAACGGCCCCGTCGCCGAGCATCGTTTCCGGCCGGGTCGTCGCGATGGAAATATAGTCGCGCTGCTCGCGGAAGGTGACGTTGCCGTCCTCATCCTTCTCGACATATTCGTAGGTCTCGCCATTCTCCAGCGGATATTTGAAGTGCCAGAAATGGCCATCGACCTCGAGGTTCTCGACTTCGAGATCGGAAATGGCGGTTTCGAAATGCGGGTCCCAGTTGACGAGCCGCTTGTCGCGATAGATCAGCCCTTCTTTGTGGAGCTGAACGAAGACACGCAGGACGGCGTCGGACAGGCCCTCATCCATCGTGAAGCGCTCGCGCGACCAGTCGCAGGATGCGCCCAGCCGCTTGAGCTGCCCAATGATGGTGCCGCCAGACTCTTCCTTCCACTTCCAGATGCGTTCGACAAAAGCCTCGCGGCCCATTTCGCGGCGGTCCGGTTCCTGCCGTTCCATGAGCTGGCGCTCAACCACCATCTGCGTCGCGATACCAGCATGATCGGTGCCCGGCTGCCAGAGCACATCCTTGCCGCACATGCGCTCGAAGCGGACGAGAATATCCTGCAGCGTATTGTTGAGCGCGTGCCCCATATGGAGCGAGCCGGTCACATTGGGCGGCGGGATCACGACACAAAAACTGTCGGTAGCTTTTTTTCCGCGCGTGTTGACCGATCCGGCCTTGAATGCGCCAGACTGTTCCCATTGCCGGTAGATTTCGCCCTCGACTGCGGAAGGCTTGTAGTGTTTTTCAAGCATCGTATGAAATTTCAGGTAAGGAAAGCCGCTCGCCGAGCACTTAAACGCGCCGTAGCAGGCCCGTCAAGGTATGTGGAGGATTTCGCAGAATAATGCGGAAAGTCGCGGGCCTGTCAGGCTCTGGACCTGTCCCTCTGTCCGGCAATATCGGTCCGGCCGGTCAGTTCCTCACGCACGGCTTCTTCCACGATCCGAGGCAGATTGTCGTTCAGCCACTGAATGATCAGGGGCTTGATCATTTCCTTGATGCCGCCCTCGAGGCTGGACGGCAGGTTGAGAGCCGGTGCTGGCTGATGGCTGGCAACAGCGTCAGCTTGCTCTTCCTGCCTGTCACCGGCCGGCTCAGACACGGGCTCGGCGGTTTCTTCCCCGGCCGTGGCGGTTTGCCCGGTTTCCTCTGTTTCAGGAAGTGCGGCTTCGTCGGTTTCGTCTTGCGCGATATTCGCCACTACCGCAGCGGCGGTCTCGGCGGAAAACGTATCCTCATCCTGCTGATTCTGTTCAGCCGCCTCCCCATCGCTGATTTGCGCATCGGCTGCAAGCGCCTCTTTCAGCTTCATGTCCAGGCCGGGTTCGTTCACGGTCCCGACCTGTGTTTCCGGCTGAGGTTCCTCACCGGAAGCGGGGTCGGGAAGATCGCCATCGGAGACCGATTCGGCGTCTGTTTCCTCGTTGGACGAAGCGAGCGCGCTTTCCAGGGAGGACGCGACTTCGTTCATGAAATCCTTGTCGGCCTTGAGCGCGTTGCCCACGGCAGGCGCATTGAGCTTCTCCTCCGCAAAATCGGAGATCGTATCGCGGGCAAGCTTTTCCGCTTTCGCGCGCAGACCGGTCTCGACTGCGGACTCGTCTTCCGGCTCCGCGGTGGAAGTGGAGCCGAAGACGCGTGTCAGGAAGCTGCCAACGACGCGCTTATCAGCTTCTGCGGACGGCTTTTCATTCTGCGAAGTGCCGTCCTGCTTTGCCACCGTTTCCGAATCATCTTCAGAGAGAGGCAAAGGCATTTCGGGGCCGGTATCGGGGACGGGCATCTGAACGCCTTCGGCCCACAGATCGCGGCGCGATACTGACGGCGATTTTGAAGATTGTGCCGCCGGAGGCTCTGGCGGAGCGGGCTGTTCCTGGCTGGCAGCCGTTGCTTTTTCAGGGGCCAGCGCTGCAGGTTTTTCAGATTTTTCAAGCCTTCGAGCCGACCAGACAGGTTTGGATTTCGCGGCAGGCGTTGCAGGCTGGCGTGCATAGGAGGCAAAAGGCGGGCTCACTGGCGGCACTGCCGGTTTCGGTTCCGCCATGCCGGCGAGTTGCGGCTGCCCAACCGTTTCGTCATCCGGCTCGGCAAATTCGGGCGTGCCAAACTCCTTCGTATCGTCTGCGGCCGGCGGAACATGACCTTCATCGGCTTTGTTCTCTACCAGCTGCTGCGCGACCGTATCCGTCTTTGATTGCCCCTTCTGCACGGCTTCAGGAGCGGCTAGGCGCTCGACTTCGGCCGCCAGATTGGACAGGACTTCGTCAAGCTCCTCTTCTTCAGGGCTTGGAAAGGGCCTGAATTCCTCAGCAGAGTCGTTTGAGTAAAAATCCTTCGGGAGCTGGTCGGCCGCTATGCTTTTCGAGCCAGAATCAGGCTGATCGCCAGACAACTCCTCAAGCATGAAATCTTCGGTAAGCTCCAGGAGATCATCGCCAGCGTCGGCCGTATTGGCTGCCTGTTGCTCATTCACAGCAGCCCCGCCACCACGTTGCGATGGAAGATTGGCCTCGTCTTCAAGGAGAGCATCTTCGAAATCCCGGGTCGAACGTCTGACCGGTTCAGGCTTGTGTGCCTGAGTTGATGACTTCGAAGCTCCCCCGTCATCAGCAATGATATTCCTGATCGACGCAAGAATCTCTTCGATCGACGGCTCCGTTGAATGCTCTGGTTTTCGCATCAATACCTCCACCGTCATAAAACGGTTCGCGCCACCCGCATTCTCAGGAATCGCCTAAAATGCAGCAATATGCAATATATTAGGCGGACTTCACTGCGCGTCTTTCAACATCGCTCGAGCGGATTGTTCTTGTTATAATGAGACGGCAAACTGTGAATACATTGCAGTCAGCGAACGGTATAGGCTGGACCGTCCCCGGATTGCTGTCCTGACGTCTTGCCGGATGCCGTTACGGGAGCGACTTCGGTTTCCCATTCACCTTCTTCTATCGACGTGCTCCAGCCGATCCATTTGTGTTCGACTTCGCGATAATGCTGCGTCGAATCATACTGCTCGACCGGCAGGCCGATCGAAGCTGCTGCAAGCCGCCCCATTGCATCGAGCAGCGCATAGGAAGCGACAATATAGTCACGCCGGGATGTCACGAGTGCGACCTGCGCATTCAGCACGTCCTGCTCAGCGTTGAGCACATCAAGGACCGTCCGTTGACCGACCTTTTCCTCTTCGCGGACACCGCGCAGTGCGATCTGGGTCGCTTCGACCTGTGCCCGGTCCGACACGATCTGCGCCCGACCAGCAGTATAGTCACCCCAGGCAGATATGACACTGGCACGCGCAGCTTCGCGAGCCACGTCGATAAGGTGACGCAGTTGCGAGCGTGTCTCAATCCCGCGGCGAATACGCGAAGACACGGCACCGGCCTGATAAAGCGGCACGGAGAGCACACCGCTCACGCTTGTCGTTTCCGTTCGATTCGAGCCACCGCCAGCCCCTTCCGAATTCGTATAGCTGGCTTCGAGGTTCACTGATGGCAGCAGTTCACCTTTGGTTTCATCAATGGCGTGTTGCTGAGCGCGTTCCAGGAAGATCGCTTCGAGGATACTGGGATTCTCGCCTTCGGCTATTGCAATAGCCTCTTCAAGCGATCTCGGCAGGCCGCGCGCGGGGCCTGGCTGGCTCAAATCGGTGGGCATATGGCCGATGATCTGCGCGTAAGTCGCACGGCTGGCCTGAAGCAGCGCCTGCGCTGCGCTGATTTCCGATTCGGCACCGCTCACTCGTGCATTGGCCTGGGCAACGTCGGTCCTTGTGACTTCGCCAACCTGGAAACGATCCTGCGTCGCCTGCTGCTGCTGCTGCAGGACGCGGCGATTATTTCGTCTTAGAGACAAAACCGCCTGATCGCGGACGACATTCATATAAGCGGTCACGGCCGAAAGCAGCACAGTCTGTTCCGAATCGCGCAAGCTCTCGCGTCCTGCCTCTACCTGGGCCTCCGCTCCGCTGATGGCATTACGTGTGCGAAATCCCCGAAATATGGGCTGGGAAAGCGTAACCCCGTAGGACCGGGTGTCCCTATCGCTGTTCCCGCCTGTGGGGTTTGCTTCCGTGTAGCTATAGGTTTGGCTGGCAGTTCCTGAAATTGTAGGACGGTAATTCGAGCGCGCGAGCGGCACGCCTTCGTCCGTGGCACGCAGTTCGGCGCGCGCCGCCTTCAAGGTCGGATTATAGAGATATGCCCCCGCCAAAGCATCCTGCAAGGACTCAGCTTTGGAAACATCAACCGGCGCCAGACTTACCCCTACAGATGCCGCCAATCCGATTGTCAGCACCGACAAGCGCCGGAAATGCCTGTGCACCGCAGTCGCCGCCTGCTTATTGCTCATCTGCATCCCGTATTTAATCCCTTCAAGAGCACTGCCCAATAAGTGCTTGATGGGGCGGCACCCCGTATGCCGCCATAAGTTGCATTCAGTAATGCTATGAACCTCTGCGCCGGTAAACTGCAAAGCTAAGTTGTCCCGAGATCGAAGCCTTGTTTTTTGACCCAAGTTGCCAATTTGCAGCTATTAAATTCAATTTTAGTTAAAAAGCGAATTCGACTTTCTTCTCGAATCCCGGCAAGGCGGGCGCGCCGGCATCGAAATCCGTAACTGTTTGAATCGTATCATCTATCTGCGTGAACAGAGTGGCCTTTGCCGTGATCTCGCTTCCGACTAAAGCGACCAGTCTTCCGCCCGGTGCCAGCTGTTTCAGTAGTAGCTCCGGCGCTTCAGTCAACCTTCCATTCACGAAAACCACATCAAATGGCGCATCGTCCGGCGCCCCCTCGGCCAGGGCATTCGTGATCGTTTTCACGCCGGTGATTCGCTCCGCTTCCAGCGCATCCTTCGCGATAGCCATGAGGCCGGCATCGCATTCGACGGCAACGATCTCTTTCCCAAGTTGAGCAAGAATCGCCGTCGAGTATCCGGTCGCCGGACCGACATCCAGCACACGATCATCCGCTTTCACCCTGGCAAGCTGGACGAGCCTTGCAAGAACCATCGGCGCAAGCAGATAGCGAGCGGACTGTCCGTCCCGTGATGGCTCCACACGCAAGGGGCCATCCATATAAGCCAGCGATCGCAAGGATGGCGGAACGAAATTCTCCCTCGGCGTCCGGTATAGCGCTTCCAGCAGCTTCACATCCGTTACGCTATTCGGACGGATCTGCGATTCGACCATCGCCGCGCGCTCTGCCTTGAAATCAATCATCTGTATACCCGAACGTGAATTTGCAGCTTACTCTTGCAGACGGCCTCGCCGACTCAACAACGATCCGTCGCGCAGCGTTATGATTTAAACGTGTTCGCGGCGCAGCGCCAGAGGACATATTCGTCCCATTGACAGGCTGTGATTCATTTCACGCTTGAAGAGCGCGCAATGCGCTTTCATGCAAGGCGGGATCGCATGTCGCAAGGACATTACCGCCATTCGCCGCATCCGCACCGTCCCACGTGGTCACCTTTCCACCGGCGGCCTCGATGACCGGAATGAGCGGCGCGATGTCGAATGGTTTCAGGCTGGCCTCGGCGACAATATCGACAAGACCGGCAGCCAGCATGCAGTACATATAACAGTCCGCGCCATAGCGTGTCATCCGGCAGCGGCTTGAGAGAGCATGGAAACGGTCGGCATCCTCGCCCCTGAACATTTCAGGTGTGGTTGCGCCGAGGATGGCATTCTCCAGAGATGAGCAGCCGCGTGTGGAAATCCTTCTCTCCCCCTGACGGCTTCTGAAGAAGGCCCCGCTTGGCCCGCCCCAGAATCGTTCGCCCAGATAGGGCTGGTCCATCATGCCGATGAGAGGTTTTCCGTCTTCCTTAAGTCCGATGAGCGTGCCCCACAGGGGCAGGCCGCAGATAAAGGCCTTGGTGCCGTCAATGGGGTCGAGCACCCATTCAAACGGCCCATCGGCAGGACGGCACGCAAATTCCTCACCGAATATGCCGTGCTTGGGATAGCGCGACTCTATCGCGGACCGCATCACACTTTCCGCTCCGCGATCCGCCGCGGTGACGGGGTCGAATCCCTCGCCGTCCTTGTTTTCAACCTCACCGAAATTCCGAAACAGAGGCAAAATTTCCTGTCCGGCCCGGTCCGCCAGGCTATGGGCGAAGCTCACAAATTCAAAAATCTTGTCCAGCGAAAGGGATGTCATGATCAGGCTTCCACTGGAAACGAGCAATGGGGGCTACGGAATTGACTAACATTCATATTCGGACCGTATTGGACTTAATCAGTATGCGCGGCAAATAGGCATCATGTTACTTTATTGCCACAGCGTTAAACGCTTGCGGTGATTTTTATCCTGACATCTTGATTTTTGTGCGCCGCAATGTCATCTTTTGCATTGCGGGATGGCTGCGCTTGCAGTCTACCGTATGCCCTCCTTGGGCGTTTCCTCCCTAGACTTGGGTCGTTCGAGCCTCGAACGACCCCTTTTTTATTCGGCTGCTGTACGCAAGGGTTGGAGATAGGATGGCAGCGTTTCGATCATGATCGCGGCCAGACCTGTCAGATGGGCCCGCAGATTCCTGAAATCCCGTCTCAGCGCCAAAGTCTCCTCATCCATGTAAAGCGCGCGGTTGACCTCGATCTGCAAGGCATGCCGGGCCTGATGAGGCGTGCCGTAACGTTCGGTTATATATCCGCCCGCATAGGGCTTGTTGAGAGCGACGCTGTACCCGAACTCGGTCAGATATTTTTCGACAAGCCGCACCATCTCCCGGGGACAGGATGCACCGAAGCGGTCTCCCAGTACAAAGTCCGGACTCTGCCCGTTGCTTTTCTCTCGGGCATTTGACGGCATTGAGTGGCAATCCACAAGGACGGCATAACCGAAAGCATCCGTCTTCGCATCGAGCAGATCCCGGAGCGTCCCATGATAGGGCTTGTACAGGCGGTTAATGCGCTCAAGCGCGGCTTCCAGCGAAGGCGGAGAGCGGTAGATTTCTTCCTGCTCGTTCACGACGCGCGCAATCGTGCCAAGCCCGCCGACGACACGCATGGAATGCGAATTCGCATAGTCCGGCAAGTCTTCCTTGAACAACACGGGATCGAGTTCATAGGGCTCGCGGTTGAGATCGAGATAGGCGCGCGGAAAATGGGCATGCATCAAGGTCGCGCCGGCACTGACGACACCGGAAAGCAGCAGGTCCATATAGGCGTCTTCCGATTTACGCAATGCCACCGCCGTCAGTCTTGAGGCCTTGAGAAAGACGCTTGGATAGGTCCGGCCGCTATGCGGCGAATTGAAAATGACCGACGTCTCCCCGCGTTCCGGATGCTGGACCGTAAATGGCGGGTTGAGTTCGGCCTC
This sequence comes from uncultured Hyphomicrobiaceae bacterium, assembly GCA_964407125.1. Lineage (GTDB taxonomy): Bacteria > Pseudomonadota > Alphaproteobacteria > Rhizobiales > Rhodomicrobiaceae > JAHQVI01. Next base: position 8,009 of record CAYOUP010000126.1, read on the forward strand.
GATTGACTCCGCCTCGTCTTCATGGACTTTGCGAATATACTTGCCAAGCTTCACAAGCATGCCCCTCTTATTGTCTCCCTTTAGACCCAAGAAGAATTGCGCCCATACTGGCGGCAGCGGATGAAGGTTTCGAGAAATCACTTTGCAGGACAACCCTGCCAAACATCAAATCGCTTTTCATTTTTTATGCACGTATATCCGTCGTTATGGTTGATTGAGATGATAACCGAACAATGCGGAAATGGTAGCTTAGCGCAGTTTGCAAATATTCAAGGTAGAAAAATAGACCTGCGGAGCTGAATTTCGGCACATGCCCGACAAACCCGTACTTTTCTGGTTCCGTCGCAATCTCCGGATCGCCGATAATCCCGGCCTCCATGCGGCGGCAAGAGCCGGAGCACCGGTTATCCCCCTTTATATTCTGGATGAGAATACGGGCTCTGCGGCAGGCGGCGCCAGCATGTGGTGGCTTTCCCGAAGCCTGGCCGAGCTTGACGGCGAACTGAGGAGACGCGGCTTACGGCTCATCCTGAGAAAAGGGGCATTCGGGAAGGAAATAAAGCGGCTTACGGAAGAGACCGGCGCAGGTGCTTTCTATTTCACGAGAGGTTATGAGCCCGACATCGTCAAACTCGAAGCCGAATTGAAATCCGATCTGGAAGATATGGGGATCGAATGCAGACGGTTCGGCGGCCATCTTCTCGCTGAGCCGGAAGATATCGCGAACTCTTCGGGTGAACCGTACCGGGTGTTCACGCCTTTCTACAAGGCGTGCCTGGAAAAGGAGCCCATCAGGGAAACAGTCCCGACACCGCGAAAAATTTCCGCTCCCGCTCAATGGCCGGACAGCGATGTGCTCAAGGACTGGAAGCTGGAGCCGTCCAAACCGGACTGGGCATGCGATATGCGTGCTTTTTGGACACCTGGCGAGGAAGGCGCGAAGGTACGTCTGAAGTCCTTTATCGACGGCGAACAGTAAGAGTACACC
>CAYOUP010000127.1:0-8991 GCA_964407125.1 uncultured Hyphomicrobiaceae bacterium
GCAGGCTTCGGTTCGACAAGCCGCCGTTCCTTGCGGAAACCGAGGGCAAACAGAACATTGCCCATCTCCTCGGAGGAGCAGCCGATAATCGAGAGCATGTCGGGCTGGATCTTGAAACCGCCCTTGCCGACCGCACCGGGTGGCGGCTCAGGGGCGTTTACCGTAGGCCGCCAGCTCGCCAGCGGACGGATCAGATCAGCGAGCCGCTCCAGCATGTCGATACGGATGGCGCGCGATCCGCAAGGGTGGAACCCGGCGGCGGCGTAGTAGGCTTCGGGCAAATCCTTGTCGAGCGGAACGGATGTCAGCCCCTGACGCGGCGGCTCGGGCAAGTTCGCGGGGTCGAGATTCACGCTCACACCATGTTTCAACGCCCAAAGCAGCAGCAGCAGGTCGGCAGCAGCAGGTTTCAGCAGCAGCGGCAGATAGATATTATACGCGCCGAAACGCACGCCATATTTACGCAGCTCGCCGCGCGCCTGCTGATCGAGGGCGCGTATGTCCTCGGCGACATTTTCGCGGCGGAGAATGCCGAAATTCTCGACAATCTGGAACGCCACGCCGCGTGCAAGTCCCGTCAGCTCCTGCGCTGTCGAAAGCTCCACGAGCGGCTTGATCCGCGCCTCGATATGCGCCGCCAGCCAGTCGCTGACGCGCTTGACGATCCGTTCGCGGTCAGCGGCGCTGAGATGTTCATCCGCGGTCAGAACGAAATTCGGCTGCAAAGGATCATCGCCTGCCTCGATACGGCCGATCTCCTCATCGCGCCAGTTCACGGCGCCGCTACGCGATAATGAAAGATGATCGTCCTTATCGTCGCACAGCCGCCCGGCGCGCTCGGAGAGCTCGACCGCGAGCACTTTTGCGGCGGCATGGCGCGCAGCCTTGCCGTGAACGCCCGCGGACGCGGAATCCGGCGTGAAATGGAAACCTTCCAGCTTGCCGACATAATGCTTCTCGACGAAGATCTGGCCGCTCTTTTCAATGTCCGCATACAGAGTATTCTTGTCGCGCATGCTCTTCATCAGCACGCTGGTGCGGCGGTCGACGAAACGCTGGGTCAGCAGTTCGTGCAGGGCGTCGGACAGGCTGTCTTCGATGGCGCGGGTGCGGTCGCGCCAGTGATCGGCATTGGCGAGCCAGCCGGGACGGTTTGAGACGAACGTCCATGTGCGGATATGAGAGATGCGGTTGGACAGCGTGTCGATGTCGCCATCGGTCCGGTCTGCGAGCGCAACCTGCGATGCGAACCAGTCTTCCGGGATCACGCCCTCGTCGCTCATGAGATGCCGGTAGATCGAACCGATCAACTCGGCATGGCTGGCGGAGGAAATCTTGCGGTAGTCGGGAAGCTGGCACAGTTCCCAAAGGCTCTTGATCGCGGCGGGCGCGGTCGCAATGTCCTTGATGCGCGGATCGGCGCTCAGCGCATCAAGCGCGATCACGTCGTCCGCTGCGCGCGCGCGCGTCAGGCGCTGCGATGCGGGCGCTTCACGCAGGCTTTCCTTCAGCCGGTCGAGCGAGCCGAAATCGAGATTGGTGTTGCGCCAATACAGAATTCTGACCGGCTCGAATTCGTGATTTTCCAGCTTGTTGATCAGTTCGGAGTCGAAGGCCGGCACATCGGCTGTCACGCCAAACGTCCCGTCATTCAGATGGCGTCCCGCGCGTCCTGCGATCTGGCCAAGCTCCTGCGGTATCAGTTCGCGGAATGCGACGCCGTCAAACTTGCGCGCGCCCGCAAAGGCGACATGATCGAGCGCCAGATTGAGCCCCATGCCGATCGCATCGGTCGCCACGAGAAAATCGACATCGCCGGACTGGTACAGCTCCACCTGCGCGTTGCGTGTGCGCGGGCTCAGCGCGCCGAGAACGACAGCGGCCCCGCCACGCTGGCGGCGGATCAGTTCGGCGACCGCGTAAACGTCACTCGCCGAAAACGCCACGATTGCAGACCGGCGCGGCAGGCGCGTCAGCTTTTTCTGGCCGGCATAGGTGAGTTTCGACAGGCGGTGCCGGTTGATGAAATTCGCGCCGGGCAGCAGATCGCGGATCAGCCCTTCCATGGTGGAAGAGCCAAGCAGCAGCGTTTCGCTCAAACCCCGCGCAGTCAGCAGACGCTCGGTAAAAACGTGGCCGCGCTCCGGATCGGCGGCAAGCTGGATTTCATCAATCGCCAGGAATTCGACGTCGATGTCGCGCGGCATGGCTTCGACAGTGCACACCCAATAACGTGCGCGTTCCGGTTTGATCTTTTCCTCGCCGGTGATCAGCGCGACATTCGCCTCGCCAACGCGATCGACGATCTTGTCATAGACTTCACGCGCAAGAAGCCGGAGCGGCAGGCCGATCAGCCCGCTCTGATGCCCGAGCATGCGTTCAATCGCCAGATGCGTCTTGCCGGTATTTGTCGGCCCAAGAACGGCGATCACGGAATGGCCCGGCGCCGTCCGGCGCGAAGCGTGGGCGTTGGCGATCTCGGTCATTACGGCTCGTCCTTAGTCTTGGCGCTCAGGGCTGAAATCAAGCAGGTTTGCGGTTGCCTGTATGGTATCGATCACGAATGGGGCCAGCCTGACAAGTGTTGAAAATAGGTTTTACCGGAACGGGAACGGATTTCGCCCCCGCAAGCAATTACTGGTCTTGTCTTATATCGGGAAAAGCTCATGAACAAGCAATGTATGAAATATAGGACTGATGCATGAACAGGGATTTATTGACGTAGCATTGCATCCTGGAGCTCGACCGGCTCGATGGCAAAGTTCGAAGCGGTCAATGAAGCCACCCCGACCGGCGTAGGAATCCGGATATAGTGCGGCACGTAGATATCCGCTTTTTTCAGCGGCACCATCCAGACTTCGATCCCGTTGGTTTTCGCCGCAAATTCGCTTTCATTATCGCCGCGCCTGTGTCCAGCGATCGGCACGAATTTGATCTTGCAGACATAAGCCCTGCCGCGATAGCCATATCCGGCATTCACTCTTTTGGTAGCCTTATAGGACAGCCGCAGGTCGTAGCGCGCATTGCCATCGAAAATCGGTATACGCCCGGAGCACACCTGACGGGAAGACTTGTTCACCCCTTGCTTGGACAGCATGGCGATGGCGCTCAACGGGTCGACGACATTCTGCATATGCGCGCGGGTGAGTGGAACACGGCGGCTGGATTTCTTCTGCGGGGGGGACACTGCAAGCTGCGATACGTGGTTACCGCTGAAGGCCAGATCAACCTTGCCGCGTTTGTCACTGGTCTTGAACCCGAAGCTGAAAGAGGCCGGGCGCGGGCCGTGCGAATTAAAATGTCCGCTGGACTCGGTATCGCCGCGCCATTCGAACAGAAGGCCGCCGAGGATGCTGATGCTGGCGCGCGCCTTCATGTCGTAATTGTCTTTCCAAAAATTCGAGATCAGCTTGAAGTCGCCAATGCTCAGGCCGTTAAAACTGATATCGTATTTGGCCGTGATCTTCTGGTCCTTGGCCGAGGCAGGAACGCTCATGGCCCAGAACAACGCCAACGCGATCATCAGAAATGATAGCAGGACGGGGCGGGAGAAAGACCTCGAAGCGACGCCAATACCGTTCATCGTTGTTCCTTGACCAACACATGACCAAAAGGACACGGCATTCCCCCAAAACGCCGCAAGCATTACCGGGTCCCAAAACTGGAATACCGGACTTTCGTCCAATCAATGACTTATTTTCAAATTTCGTCAATTGTATGTTTCGGGACAGGGATAGGGAAAGCATAACGCTCAAGAGTTGAGGAATGGTGAGTGTTGCCGGAGGCGACGGCCAAGCCAGACCTGGGAAGGGGTGAGTTATGTGCACGGTTGCTTGGATTTGCTTGCAGCGAACGTGCATCGGAATGGGGGTCTGAATCAGGTCCGGTGACGATACGCCTACGTCAGCACGCGATATTCAGCGAGATTGGCGCAGATCCCGCGTTCAGCCTTGGAATAAATAACGCAGCTATGCAGATGTCTGACGATGAGTGCGACATTTTTACAGCGGTATCGGCCCATGCTGCCGCTGCAATCTGGCCGTGATGGGGTATAAAACAATATTTTACGGGCCGAGACGGGGCCATTGCCGGAGATCGGTTTCAAGAGGAAAAACAGATATGGGCAGTCCGCATGCTGCGCGAAAGTTTACGACGACATCAAATGCGATAGCCTTGGGAATCATCTTTTGGATGATTGCGGGAAGCGCTGATGCCCACATCATCCAGCAAGATGCGGGCGGCTTTGGAAGCGGCTTCGAACATCCTCTCTTCGGACCTGACCATTTTCTGGCTATGTTTGCCGTCGGCCTGTGGGGCGCTCAAATGGGAGGCCGGCAAGTCTGGACGCTTCCTGTGACCTTCCCGCTTATCATGGTCGTCGGCGGGATTATCGGGCTTCTCGGTATTCCTCTTCCCAGCGTCGAAATCGGGATTGCCTTGTCCGTTTTGGCTCTTGGATTGGCGATCGCCTTTACATGGCGACCAGCAGAATGGATCGCGCTTGTCCTGATCTCCGTATTCGCCATCTTCCATGGTTATGCTCACGGTACGGAATTGCCAAAGGCTGCCGACCCTGCCGATTTTGCCATCGGCTTCGTCATCGCAACGGGTCTTATCCACCTCCTTGGCATCGGTGTCGGACTGGCACTTACCAAGCCAATGCACGGGCAGATCACCCGTATGCTGGGTACCCTGCTTGCGGTGGGCGGGCTCTATTTTCTTGTGACGTGATTGGAGGAGAACGCCTTGCCAATGCGATCGGTTTGGTGGACCGGACCGACGCTCCTGATGCTGGGAGTGATCGGGATCATTGCGATTCTTATTCAACCTCCAGATGACCGGGGCACTCTCGGCTGGTGGATATTGTCCAACGCCTTTGCTTATCAACGTGTTCTGCCGCTGGCCGGGCTTGGGACTGCACTCGCCCTCGTCAGCCTCTCACAGCGTATTACGGCATTTTCTCTCTTTGCTTTAGGCATAGCGCTCGGATTCTTCTTTTCCGATCCATTTCTTTCAACGATTGCATTGCTTCCGGGCGCTGCGAAACATCATTTCCTCACAGGCCCCATGATGAGCATCGCTGTTGGATTGTCCCTGGTTGTACCAGGACGAATTCGGAGCAGGCTACTGCCCGTAGCCGCCATCATCGTCGGCGCTGTCTTCGTTGCGGCCATCCGATTGACGGATCCGAGTTTCCGCGATCCCACCATCATGCTGGCTGGACTTGGGGTCGGAGCTTGGATCTTGATAACGGTCTGTCTCACCATGCGGGCACTCTGGCAAACATGGTTTGAGATGGCCGGCCGGATTCTTGGAAGCTGGTTGATCGCCATAGGCCTGCTCTACGGCGGCGCATCTCTCGTGCCGCCGCGCGATCCGGCGCCTCTTGACCAACTCCCAATCTCCCCACCGTCTCCAAACCAGGTAACGGGTCCCACCCCGGACATGACCTTACCCGATCAATCCAATCCTCTACCTTCCTCGAAAGGCTTCGATCCTTCGCGGCAACCCTGAGATAAACAGATGACGGATTGGTCGCGGCTTCAACAAGGAGCGTTTCGAGCCACCGCAAGCTTTCATGGGGTTATTCGAATGGTTCATACCCGAATCCGGACAACCCCATTTCCGTTCCCGGCAAGGACCTGCCAGCGGAGCCTTAACGGGGTTCGAGAAGGGCGTAACCGGCGAGTTTCCCGAAAGCGTCCCGCCGCTGTTTCGATATAAAATGCCTGCGAACGGACCAGATCAACTTCATCCATAATGGAAATTGCGGCGGTCTTTTGAGCCGGCGTGCTTCTTCGGCAAAATAGCACATTTTCTTGCAGTGCCATCCGTGTTGTTCGAAGAACCCGAACCAATCCTTGGGCTCAAACCTGAAAGGCGCGTTCTTCAGATTGCGTTTCATCTGGCGGGGCCGGTATTTGAGAGCCATCGGCGAAAAATAATCGATGATCCAGAAGGCCGCATGATCCAGTGACCTGAGATCTTCAGCAAGCGCACCAACTTCCTCTGCACTCAGATACGGCACGACGCCCTCTGTCAGCACCAGCATCTTCCTGGCTTGCGTGTCGGTATCAGCGAGCATTTGCTGGCGGTCTGCACCATTCGCGAGATCAAGCTTCACGCGCGCAAGCTGGCAGCGCGGCTTCTCATCATGCAGCCGTTCTTCCTTGAACGCGATGACATTCGGATAATCGACCTCGATCCATCGCAGGGACTCCGGAAGATCCATACGATAGGGGCGCGTATCGAGCCCGGCGCCAAGATTGAGGACGGTATCCGTTCCTTGAGCGAGCGCGAAGCGAATGAAATCATCGATGATACATGTGCGCATCACCACGGCCCATGAGGTAAAGTAGCTCCCCGACATCGTCCGCGCAATTTGCGCTCCCTGCTCCCCGGAAAGACGCTTTGCCAGCGGATCATGGAAGAGAGCATCCGCCCGTTCGCTTTCGAGCGCGCGGTAATGCGCAACCCAAAACGCAGTATCGGAAACATGGTTGATCAAAGGCTCTGTCACGGTCGCTCCTGTTGCAGGTGAGGTGCGCGCAGATGTCTTAAACCACGCCTTCATCAATATTGCTCAGGATTTTTATTCCAGGCCCAGCTTGAGGACGGTACGCAATCGTTACTATGGCGATGAGAGCACAATCATCATGGAGCGCCCTCCAGTTTTGCCGGAGGACGCTCTGAAACAGAGGATAAATACGTTGTTCCCATGAGTGCCCCGGATCTGGCATCAGGGAGCTGCTCGAGCGCGTCAGCCGACCAACATGTCGAGGAAACCGACGCCCCCATAGCTGTTCCAGCGCAACCGGGCGCGAACTGTCCTGCTGATCAATTCACCAGCGGATGCAATGTTTCTCCGTCACGGAACATCGGGATTTTCGATGCGATCGTATCGAGCCCCCAGACATGTCCGGCCTGCTTGTAGGCGAGATAGCCAAGCACGGTGGCATAGACGATGTGGAAATCGACGAGAAGATTGTTCGTGTTCTCGATGTAAGGAAAATCCATATGCGCCATCCAATAGAGAAGCATTAGCAGAATGCCGAAGCTGGCGCTGATCCGCACCATGAAGCCGACCAATAGAGACAGGCCGATCAGCAAATGCCCATAGCTCACCAGAAAGCTGATAATCGGAGCTATGCTCGGCTGGGTAAAAAGAGCAAACAGAGCGTGAAAAGTCTTCGTATTGCTCAAAAACCCGACGACGCTCCAGCCGGGCACAAAGACCTGGTGTGAAGCTGCATACAAAAAGGTCCATGCCATAAGCATGCGAAGCAAGAAGATGAAACGCTTTTCAGTCATGTCCATCATGATTCCCCACCTTCATTTAGAGATGCAACGATATAGGTGAGTATTTTCACGCTGAGTGACAAATGGCACATTGATATATGTCAGGCCCTGTACCGTTTAGTCTTCAATATCGCAGTGACAGGATCAATATTATTGCGATCGATCTCAATAGTTTAAAGCGAAGTGTCGAACATATCTCGGCTCATTGGCCGGTCAGGCAACCGTTCACATTTTTTGCTCATTCCGTTCCAAGTCCTGTTGAGAATGTTGCGAATGAGCTATGAGCGTTTTGGGTTTGATGGTCTGCTTCGAGACGCTTGCCGACTTGAGTAGGCGTTGGTTTTAAGGCACAGGATTATTCGAATGCTCTATTGCAACTTGAGACACGGCCAAGCTGCCGCTTTGCATCCTGTTCCAAACCCTGCAAACTCGCCGTCATGACACGTGAGGAATTCGACGCCTATTGTGGGTCGTTCAAGAGCACCACTCATGTCGTGCAATGGGGCGGCGCCTCGGTCTGGAAGGTCGGGGGCAAGATTTTTGCCGTTTACTCCGTCTGGGGTCAGGGCGATGGCGGCAAGATCAGCTTCAAATGCTCCGATCTCGGCTATGAAGTACTGAAAGAGCAGCCGGGCCTCGTTCCCGCCCCCTATCTCGCTCGCGCCAAATGGATTCAAGTTGCCGAGCCCGGCGCAATGAGCAATCAGGACCTTCGCGCGAATATCGCGGCGGCCTATGAAATCATAGCCAGAAAGCTGACCAAGGCGATACGCGCCGAGCTGGGAATCGTTCTCGGTTGAACCGGTTGCCGCTAATATGAAAACGAGCATCATCGCCTGCTTCCGGCCTTTTTCACACGGCACTTGAAGAATTAACCCGCCGACGCGGCGAAATCGGGTGGAGCCGCTTGACGAACGCATGGCGGCTTATTATAAGGGCGACAACGTTGGCCTCGCGCTGCGGCGGTCATCTTTTCCGTGACAACCGATAATTCGAATGAGAGCTGGAGATCGCCATGTCCCGCCGGTGTGAACTTTCGGGCAAAAACGCTCAAACAGGCCATCTTGTGAGCCACTCGCAGATCAAGACAAAGCGGCGTTTTAATCCCAATCTGTGTGACGTGACGCTACTCAGCGATACGTTGAAACGCAGCGTCCGTGTCCGTATCAGCGCACATGCGCTGCGCTCGGTCGAGCATCGCGGCGGGCTGGATGCCTACTTGCTCAAAGCGAAAAATGACCAGCTTTCCGATCGCATGCTGAAGCTCAAACGTGAACTCCAGAAATCGGCAAAAGCGCCGGTGGAAGAAACAGCGACAGCTTAAGATATCGCGCCGAATACCGGCGTCGTTTACAGCGCTCGAATTGAGATTAGCCCCGGATCGCTCCGGGGTTTGCTATATTCTGAACAGCAAATCCACAGACAGCCAAGGCATACACCCGGTCAAATCGGCGAGAGTTCGCCCTGCGCGATTGCCGGTCCTGTCGCAACACCGCCTGGCGCGCCACCCGGCGGTTCAAGCGTAATCACGAGCGCTGCTCCTGCGCTGGTATCGTCAACCAGCTCCGGTGGAATCACAATGGCCTGCGCGCTTTTCGATGCGATCACGCCGAGCGAGACGACCCGCTTGTCTTTTGTCACGAGCCAGAGTTCGGGAACGCGATCCGTTTCAGTGATCACCTGCGCGGGCAC
>CAYOUP010000128.1:0-8966 GCA_964407125.1 uncultured Hyphomicrobiaceae bacterium
TCGAGTAGCCGCCGGGCGCGACCTCGAAATAGCGCAGCTCCCCCGCCATGTCCGGTCGCTTGAACAGCGTCTGCCGGGTAATGTCCTTGAATGGCGCGCTTCCCTCATCTTTATAGGCGTGCAGATCGACGCCGTCCCAGCGGAAGCCGCCGCGATGGGCGCGATGTGCGGGACGATCAGTCATCGGTCTTCTCGCTCGTCAGTTCCTCGATACGCCTGGTAAAGGCCAGCGTTTCCGCCGTCAGATTTTCGCGGGCCATCAGCAGATTGCCGCCGATCAGGATCATGCAGTCGCGGCCATAAAATGCGGCCAGTTCGTCCAGCCGGTCCAGCGTCATACCCCCGGCGGGAACGGGCAAGGCCGGCTTGTAGTCGCCCATCTCGCCCTTCGCCGCTTTCTCAATGCTGGCGCAGGTTTCCTTACTATAGCCAAAGCGCCCGCCATAATTAGGGAAAATTACGGCATCCGCACCGAACAGCCGGAACAGCTTGCCGATCAGCAGCGGCGGAGCGATCCGGGCCGCGCCGCCCATCGACGGATGCGCGAGAAAGGCAAAATCGGTGTTTTCCGCGGTGATCGTCGCGAAGGCTGGAAGTCCGATGACCATCGGCGCGGCCATGACGGTGTCGAGACCGTAATCCTTTGCGATGGCTATTTGTGCGCGGAGCTGGTCCAGATTGCCGGACAAACTCGGCACATAGCGCGTCGGATGGCCGGTTTCATCGGCGGCCTTGCTGACGGATTCGGAAATAGCGCGCACGCGGTCCCAGAACGGGCTGTAGCTCTGGTCGGCGAGCCCGTGATCGTCCTTGACGTAATCGATCCGGCCAAGCGCGAAACGATAAGCGAGATCGGCGAGCTTGTCGGCGGACAGACCTTGCGGCTTCAGCGCAGAACAGGTGAGCGGGCGCTCGGGCGCATCGACACGCTCGCGCAACCCGTCGATACCACTGCCCGGTCCTTCGAAAACATCGAGGATCTCTTCCGGAAAGATCACGTCTTCAAGCGTGACATCCTCATGAAGGGAGCTGTTGCCGAACAGCATATTCATAAGCTGCCCGGCTTCCTCGCTAGTCGTCTCCGGATCGAGCGAGACCGTCACGCGATAATCGCCGGGATTTGGCTCCTCAATGGCCTCGATGCGCCCGACAATGGAGTCCAGCACATGGCTGTCGTCGATCGCCTCCAGCGGCATCTCGACGCTTTGCTCGACAGCGATCGCTTTCGCCTTCCGCTCGATGTCGGCGGCATCACAAATTATGCGGTAGATTGCGGTCAGACGCATGGCGTTCCGCCTCCCTATCCGGCAGCGATTGCCACAGCTTCGCGAAGCTCGTCCATTCCGGTGCCTTTTTCCGCCGATGTCGCGATGATCTCGGGATAGGCTGCGGCGTGTTTGCCGATCTCGGCGAGCGTTTCCGCGTGAACCTTCTCGATCTCGCCCGCTTTCAGCTTGTCGAGCTTCGTCAGTACGATCTGATAGGAAACCGCCGATTTGTCCATCAGCTTCATCGCATCGCGGTCATTTGCCTTGATGCCGTGGCGGCTGTCGATCAGCAGAAAAATCCGGCGAAGTTGAGTGCGCCCGCCGAGATAGTCGTAGACGAGGCGCTGCCAGCCCGCGACCATGGATTTTGATGCGCGGGCATAGCCGTAGCCGGGCATGTCGACGATATGCAGCATGTCGGCGAGGCGGAAATAATTCAGCTCGCGCGTGCGGCCGGGGGTGTTGGATGTGCGGGCGAGGGCTTTTTGACCGATCAGCGCGTTGAGCAGGCTCGACTTGCCGACATTGGAGCGTCCGGCAAAGGCGACTTCAGGGATCGGATCGTCCGGCAGGCCGCCAGCATTGACGACGCCTTTCACGAAGACGCAGGCTTGACGGAACAGCCAGTCCGGCTCCGCGATCGTGCGGACCGGAGGGCCATTACCATCATCCGGCTGCGTCGCAGGACAGTTTCCGTCCGCATTGTCTTGCATCATGCGGTTCCTGCCGCCTGCTCAGCTCTTGCTGGTACTGCTGGCGCTCTTGCGCGTAGAGCCGTTGTCCTTCTTGAAACCGATATTCTCCAGAATGTTCACCTCAACGCCCTGGCGGCGCATGATGTAATATTGCTGAAGGATCGACAGGCTGTTGTTCCAGGTCCAGTAGATCACGAGACCCGCCGGAAATCTCGCCAGCATGAAGGTGAACAGCAAAGGCATCCATGTGAAAATTTTCTGCTGGATCGGGTCGGCGGGCGCAGGGTTCAGCTTCATCTGAACGAACATGCTGATGCCCATCAAGAGCGGCCAGACGCCGATCATCAGGGCTTGCGGCACATCATAGGGCAACAGGCCGAACAGGTTGAAGAGGCTGGTCGGGTCGGGCGCGGACAGATCCTGAATCCAGCCGAAAAACGGCGCCTGGCGCGATTCGATGGTTATGTAGAGCACCTTGTAAAGTGAAAAGAAGACCGGGATCTGTATCACGATCGGAAGGCAACCCGACATCGGACTGACCTTCTCCTTCTTGTACATCTCCATCATCGCCTGCTGCTGCTTCATCCGGTCGTCCTTGAAGCGCTCCCGGATTTTCATCATTTCAGGCTGAAGCTTCTTCATCTTGCTCATCGACTGGTAGGACTTGTTCGCGAGCGGGAAGAAGGCGAGCTTGACAAGCACGGTGACGAGCAGGATGGCGACGCCGAAATTGCCGATGGTGCTATAGAAGAAATCCAGCGCATAAAACATCGGCTTTGTGATGAACCAGAACCACCCCCAGTCGATCAACAGATCGAAGTTCAGAATACCAAATTTTTGCTTGTAATCTTCTACGATGGCGTTCTGCTTGGCGCCGGCAAACAGCATGGAGGACACAGTCTGGCTTGCACCTGATGCAATCGTTATCGGCGCGGCGAGATAATCCGTCTGGTAATCATAGCGGTTCTCACGCTTGAAGGCGCGGAAATTGGCGTCATAGGACACGGTTTGATCGGGGATCAGGGTTGCCGCCCAGTACTTGTCGGTAATACCAAGCCAACCCGACGTCGCCTTGAAGGAATAATTTCCATCATCTTCCAAGTCGGAATAATCGACCTCATTATCCTGAAGTCCATTTTCACCAAGAAAACCGATCGGGCCCTCATGAAGGATGTAGATGCCGGAGGTTTTGGGGTGGCCGTGGCGCGAGATCAGCGCGTATGGATAGAGCGTCACCGCCTGGCCGGTCCTGTTTTCGACCTCCTGGTTAATGGTGAACATGTAGTCCTGGTCGACAGAGATCGTGCGGTGGAAGATCAGCCCTGCGCCATTGTCATAGGTGAACGTAACCGGACTGTCGGACGTCAGCGTCTTGGACGTATCCGCTGTCCAGATCGTATCTTCTGTCGGGACCTTGATGGCTGTATTCGGCGGAACCGACCAGCCATACTCCGCATAGAACGGAGCCGCACTTCCCGATGGAGACAGCAGTGTCACCGGAGGGCTGTCCTTTTTGGCCGTCTCGCGGTATTTCGTCAGCGTGATATCGTCAATGCGCAGGCCCTTAAGGGAGATGGAGCCGCTCAGGCTCGGCGTCCGTATTTTTACGCGCGGCGCGGCGGCAAGAACGGTTTCGCGGCTCGGTGCGGCCTGCTCTGCGCCTGGAACAGTTGGTGCGGTTGCCGAAGGTGTGGCAGGCGCCGCGCCTCCGGAGGGCGCCGGGGCCGTGCCGTTTTGCCCCTGTATCTGCTCAGCGCCTGGCGTTGTCTGTTGCTGCGATGTCTGCTGAACCGTTTGCTGGGACGGTTTGGGCGGCTGGAACACGGCCTGCCATACGACAAGGATCATCACTGACAGCGCGATCGCCAGTATCAGATTACGGTTATTTTCATCCATCTTGCGTTTGTCCCAAGCCAGACGCGGAGGTGCGCGCTGTGTCCAGAATTTCAATTTGCCGCTGAGTTTGCCGGTCGGACTCCTCCCGCCCAATCCGCGATTGGGCTTTGGCGTCGTCAGAACGAGGCGGCCGGTTCACCTTGCCGAAGGCAAGCTGCAGTTCTTCTAGCAGATTAGAGAAGCATTGGTGAAGCGCTTCGTAGCGGCCAATGATCACATAATCATAGTTCGCAAGCGCATATGCGGGCGCGGAAAGCCTGACAGCCTCCTTCAGGCGCCGTCTCGCACGATTGCGCAAAACCGCTCCGGGCCGCTTCGCTTTTGGCCCCTCCCCTTTTTCCCGCAGCGCCTTGCTGGCCACGACAAATCCAAACCTCGCATGTCCGGCCAGCGGCTCGTCCTGCGGCAAGCCTTGCAACAAAAACGCTTTTCCCGACCATTTGCGGCCGCGCCGGACACGCTCAAAGTCGGCCCGGCGTTTCAAAGTCTGCAACCCTGTACCTTTCGAGCTGTCCACGAGAGCAGGATGAGGAAAACTGTCCAGGGTTTCCGCTCGTCATCCCGCTCCAGAAGATTAAACCAGATCACCGTTCATGATCTTGAATTGAAACAATCCAATATCATCGTGATCTATGCCGACAGCTTCTTGCGTCCCTTTGCGCGGCGGCGGGACAGGACGCGCTGCCCCTGTTTTGTAGACATCCTGACACGGAAGCCATGCCTGCGCTTGCGCTTCAACCCGCTCGGACGGTAAGTGCGTTTCGTCATTTCCGATCCTGAGTAAAAATTTTTCCGCCAGTCTCGCTGCACGGAGTATCGGCAAAATCTAACCGATGATTTCCTTGGGATATAGGGGGTGCCCTGCCCACAAGTCAAATTCAACAGAAGATTTTCTGCGTGCAAAAAACGGGATTTGGGCGAAAAGCTTAATTCACGGCGATTTCACCGGATATCAATTTGCCTGACGAACCATCACGTTGCATTGAAACGGCCTTCCAAGCGATTCCAGCCAGGGTATTGTACACACCGACACTCTTCCAAGAAATTTTTTTCAATTATGAGGCGAGGGATGCATGAAATGGTCGGATTTGAACGGAAGCAGAAGCCTCTTGCCGTGAGGCTGCTGCCGCTTGTTCTGATCGTGCTTGCCGCGGCGGCTGTCTGGTGGTCCGGTCTGCTCGATTACGTGTCGCTGCAACAACTTGCCGAAAACCGAGAGACACTCCGTGCCTACGTATCGGAGAATCTGGTTCTGGCACTGCTGGCCTATATCGGCATCTATGCGGCTGTCGTCGCCCTGTCGCTGCCGATCGCGTCGCCCCTGACGCTTGCTGGCGGATTTCTGTTCGGCTGGTTTGTAGGCGGGCTCTCGACGGTCGCCGCCGCAACGCTCGGCGCGGTCATCATCTTCATTCTCGCACGCACGGCCCTTGCCGACACATTCGCCCGCAAGGCCGGGCCGCTGCTCGACAGATTTCGCAAAGGCTTTCAGGAGGACGCAATCAGCTATCTCCTGTTTCTGAGGCTGGTGCCGCTTTTCCCGTTCTGGGTGGTCAATCTTGCCCCTGCCTTGCTTGGCGTCAAATTGCGCGACTATGTCATTGCAACATTTGCAGGCATCATTCCCGGCACGTTCGCTTTTGCGCTGACAGGGGCGGGGCTGGACAGCGTCCTTGTCGCCCAGGAAGATGTCTATGATCAGTGCGTTGCACAGAATACGGCGGAAAACTGCGCCTTCGGTCTCGATCCATCTCATCTGATCACAAAGGAGCTGTTGATTGCATTTGCCGCGCTGGGGGTTGTTGCGCTTATACCTGTGATCGTGAAGCGCTTCTGGAAAAACAGCCCAGGCTAGATCAACCGACCTTCAAATAGAATCATTTGAAGGTTGAGAAGTTGATCTATTTTATAGGGTTAGAGCAACTGTCCGCGTCCAGTTGGACGCGCGTTGCTCTAGGCTTGAACTTGGTAATGATAAAGAGACGGGGATGATGATGGCGGACGTATTGAAACCGGATTTATGTGTCATTGGAGCTGGATCGGGGGGGCTTTCGGTCGCGGCAGGGGCGGCGCAACTCGGCGCGGATGTCGTCCTGCTGGAACGACACAAAATGGGCGGTGATTGCCTGAACTATGGTTGCGTTCCGTCCAAGGCTCTGCTGGCGGCGGCCAAGCGTGCGCAAACCATGCGCAAGGTGGCCCCATTCGGCATTCAGCCAGTTGAGCCCGAAATCGACCATCGCGCCGTTCTCGCCCATGTCCATGAAGTCATCGCCGCAATCGAGCCGAACGACTCCGTCGAACGTTTTTCCGGGCTCGGCGTCAAAGTCATGCTCACCGAAGGGCGCTTCAAGGACAAATCCACCCTTTTGGCCGATGGTGTGGAAATCAAGGCCCGCCGCTTCGTGATCGCCGCAGGCTCACAACCCGCAATACCACCCATCCCCGGCCTCGATACGACCCCCTATTTTACCAATGAAACCATCTTCGAAGCACCCGGATTCCTGAAACATCTGATCATCATAGGCGGCGGCCCCATCGGTCTGGAAATGGCGCAGGCCCATCGCAGGCTCGGCAGCGAGGTCACGGTCATCGAAGCCGTGACACCTCTCATCAAGGACGATGAGGAAGTGCGCTACGTGGTTCTGAACCGGCTCTCCGAAGAAGGCGTTCGCATTCTCGACAAGGCCAGGCTGGAACGTACCGAACCCTTCGCGGGCGGCGTTCGCGTCACCTTTACCAAGGACGGGCAATCCTATTCGCTGGACGGCTCCCACCTGCTGCTCGCCGTTGGCCGCAAACCGAATCTGGAGGGGCTCAATCTCGATGCGGCCGGCATCAAGTATGAACGCGGCGGAATTACCGTAAATAGCGGCCTTAAAACAACAAATAGCCGCGTTTATGCCATCGGAGACATTGCAGGCGGCCCGCAATTTACCCATGTAGCGGGGTACCATGCATCCGTGGTGGTCAAGAATGCGTTATTCAGGATACCCGCGAAAGCTGATCATTCGACCATACCGTGGGTGACATTTACTGATCCGGAGCTGGCGCATGTCGGGTTGACCGAAGCGGATGCAAGAGCGAAACATGGCAACAGGATCAATGTCCTGCGTTGGCCGTACACGGAAAATGACCGCGCACAGGCAGAGCGTCAGACAGAAGGTTTCGTGAAGGTCATCACGAACAAGAAAGGAAAAATCCTAGGCGCGAGCATGGTTGGTGCGAATGCGGGGGAGTTGATACAATTGTGGAGCCTCGCAATGCAGAAGAAGATCAATGTCAGTGCGATGGCAAGTTATGTCGCGCCTTATCCGACCATGATGGAAATCAACAAGCGCGCCGCTATAACGTACTTCCTGCCGAAATTGACCAGCCCGCTCATCAAACGGGTTGTCGGCTGGTTGAAGAAGCTGGGCTAAGATTAAAGATCAACCGATCAGGTTACCAAATTGGCGTTTTTCGGAAACGGTTCGAAAACCCGCGAGAATAGCGGACAAGCCGGAGAAACAGGCGCCAGCCACAGGCGCTTAGGGCTTCATTTCGGCCTGTCCACCAAGCTGCTGTTGCTGACCACAGCATTCGTCATGCTTGCCGAAGTTCTCATCTTTGTGCCATCCGTCGCCAATTTCCGTAAGAACTGGCTTATGGAGCGTCTTGCTGCGGGACAGATCGCGGCACTGGCGGCGCAAGAAGCCCGCGACGAAAAGGTTCCCGAAAAGCTCGGCGCGCAGCTTCTCGACCGCTCGATGATTCACAGCCTGACCGTCAACCAGGATGGCGCCAGGCGCCTGATCACCAAATCGCCGGTCCCCGGCATGGTCGACGGGCGTTACAATCTCGAAACGGCAAGCTTCTTCTCGCTGATCACCGATGCGCTTTACGTCTTCATCTCGCCGCGCGACCGGCTCATCCTCGTCATGGGCAGGCCGGAGCTTTCCGAGAGCCTTGTCGAGATCGTGCTGACCGAGCGCCCGCTCAAGCAGGCCGTTTATGCTTACGCATTCAACATCTTCGCGCTGTCGGTCGTCATCTCGCTTTTCACCGCGACGCTGGTCTATCTGGCCCTTAACTGGTTCCTCGTTCGCCCGGTCTCGCGGCTCACATGGAACATGGTGGGTTTCCGTGAAAATCCGGAAGACGCCAGCCGTGTGATCCAGCCATCGGGCCGGCACGACGAAATCGGTATGGCGGAAGACGAACTTGCCTCGATGCAGAATGAGCTGGTCAACATGCTCCGGCAGAAAAGCCGCCTCGCCAGCCTCGGTCTCGCGGTCAGCAAGATCAATCACGATCTTCGCAACATGCTCTCCAGCGCCCAGCTCATTTCGGACCGGCTCAGCACCAGCGCCGATCCGATGGTGCAGAAATTCGTTCCCAAGCTGATCGCCTCGCTCGATCGCGCCATTGCGCTCTGCTCGGAAACGCTGCGTTACGGCAAGGCGGAGGAATCACCGCCCGAGCGCCACCGCTTTCTGCTGATGCCGCTGCTTGAAGAGCTGGGCGAAAGCCTCGCCCTGCCGACACACACACGGATTGTCTGGCGTGTCGACGCCGATCCCATGCTCGAAATCGATGCCGACCGCAACCAGCTTTACCGCATTCTGCATAATCTGGTCCGCAATGCGACGCAGGTTCTCGACGCGCTCGACGACCATGAAGGCCCTGAAATCCATGTGATCGCGACGCAGGAAGACGATCATATGCTGATTACCGTGCGCGATAACGGCCCCGGCATACCGCCGCGCGCCAAGGAAAATCTGTTCAAGGCCTTTCAGGGCTCGCTACGCGTCGGCGGCACTGGCCTCGGCTTAGCGATTGCGGCGGAATTGACGCGCGCGCATGGAGGCACCATCTGGCTTGAGGAAGCCGAAAGCGGCGCGACATTCCGAATCAAACTGCCCAACAAGGCCCGCGCCCCTGAAAATTCTGAAGGGCATAGCGCACAGAATGATGGCGGGATACTTGCTTTCGGGCGCGCAAAACATTAGAAGGATGTGACTGGCCGCGCAGCGCGGTCGGCGATGCCGCCGCACGGCGGCCTTTTCTTTCAGCACCGGTAGCTCAGCTGGATAGAGCACCAGACTACGAATCTGGGGGTCGGGAG
>CAYOUP010000129.1:0-8961 GCA_964407125.1 uncultured Hyphomicrobiaceae bacterium
CCCAATGCCGCTGCCACTACCGGTGATCGGCATCATGGCAGGTCATCCTCATCGACGCGGGTGCCCGCGACAATCCACAGCGTATCGGGGTTGCCGAGTGGCAGCACGATGCCGGATTGCATCAGCGCCCGGCCGGACAACGTCACGCCGTCGCCGTTCAGTGGGGAGCGGTATCGCCTATTAGGCGGGGCGGTAATCTCGTCGCGGTTCCAAAGAACAACATGGTAACGCGCGTTCGGGTCGAGACCGGCAAGACGCAATGGCGGCGCGGTTTCCGTCTTTACGGCCGAAAGTGTCGCCGACCACACAAGGAAGCGCTTTCGTTCGGTATCTACGCTTTGATGCGCCAGTGTCTCGTCGCCAGCCGGATCGAGACGATATTGGTGCGCCCGGTGCAGCCAAGCGCGATTTTCTTTGTAGAACAAGGTGTAACGCTTCAACGTTGCCCGTTCGGCATCGTCGAGTTCGCGCAGGTCCATTTCAAATCCCATGTGGCCGGTCATCGCCACGCCGGCACGAAACTCCATCGACAGCGTGCGCCCGGAGGAATGGCACCGGCGCGGACCGACATGGCTGCCGACGATTTCCGGCGGCAGGAACATCATGGCCTGATGCTGCATTTTCCAGCGCTCGTGAGCGTCGTTGGAGTCCGACAGCCAGACCCTTTGGGTCCGCTGTAATATTCCGTAGTCGATACGGCCGCCGCCGGAGGCGCAGGACTCGATTTCGATGCCGGGATAGGCGGCCAGGACGCGCTCCATAAGCGCATAGACCGCCTCGGTCTGCCGGCGCAAAAGGCCGTTTCCGGCACTATCGAGCGGCAGCGTCAGATCGCGGTTCATATCCCACTTGAAATAGTCGATGGCATATTCCGACAAGAGAGCATCAAGTCTTTCAAAGAGATAGTCGGAAACCTCCGGCTTTGTCAGGTCGAGCACGTGCTGGCCGCGCCCGAGGGTCTGCTCGCGCCCAGGCGGGCTGATGATCCAGTCGGGGTGGAAGCGGGCGAGATCGCTGTCGAGATTGACCATTTCCGGTTCGACCCAAAGACCGAAACTCATGCCGATTGCCCTGACGTGATCGATCAACGGCGTTAGGCCATGAGGGTATTTGCGGGTATCGACCACCCAATCGCCGAGGCTGGAGGTATCGTCGTCGCGACGTCCGAACCAGCCATCGTCGAGCACGAAGCGTTCAGCGCCGATTTCAGCGGCTCGGCTTGCAAGGTCTTTCAGCTCATCGAGCCGATGGGCGAAATAGACAGCCTCCCAGCAATTATAGTGCACCAAACGCGGACTTTCGGTGGAAGAAAACCGCAGGAGACGATTGCGGACATGTGTTTGAAAGTTACGTGAAATGCCACTGAACCCGTTGTCGGAAAATGACAGGTACACGGTGCCCGATCCGATGGCGCCGCCGGTAGGCAGCGGGGCGGATTCGGCGATGCCCGCCTGAAGTTGACGCCGCCCGTCGGCCAGTTCTTCGGCAATCAGGCGATGGCATCCGGAAAAGCCGAAAGTGAGGGCGCGGGCCTCTCCGGCAAGATTGCCACAGCCGGGTTCGGGAACGATGAGAGCGGGAAAATGATCCTGCCCGGTGCGGCCGCGCCGGCTTTCGCGAAGGTGGACACCGCGCGTCCATGGCACACGCCGCTCGCCGAACTCCTGGGTCCAGCGTCCGGCGAACTCGATCATCTCGCGCGCGGTCTCCGGCACCGGCACCACCGGTGCCGCCAGCCACGCAACATGCAACGGCGCTCCGGCATTGGAAAGCCTGGCCTCGCCCTCGATGACCTCATCGAAGGCTCGAAGTTCAGCGCTGTAGGTTAGGCCGAGATGGTCGTCCGTGGCTGCAAAAGATATCCTGTAAGCTTCACATATGACTTGGGAAAGCGCGAATTGCGTGAATACCGGCCGACCAGCGGCATCGGACAACCGAATGCCGGGCTGCCCCTGAAATGCGTGGCCTTCTTGCGGGCACACCGAAAGGTCCGGCACCAGATCGAGCGTACCATTTGTCAGCGGACGGTCGAGCGCGCCAGCAAGCGCCGCCATGTCCTCACCATCGCCGAGCCGCGCGCCCCAATAGACGATGCAAGGCAGGCGGTTTTGTTCCGAAACAAACACCATGGTCTGCCCCGGCGTATCCAGCCGCCAGCATTGCATGGCCTCGGATATGACCGACATTGTAAGGCGGCTCCTATCCCTTGGTCGCGCCGAGGGTCAGCCCGGCGATGAAGTGCTTTTGCATCAAAAAGAACATGGTGACCGGCGGCAGCGCCGCGACAATGGCCCCGGCGGAAACAAGTTGCCAGGACGACACCCACTGGCCGTTAAGGGTGTAGAGGCCCGCAGTCACCGGCTGGGATTCGGCGCCCTGGGTTAGCACCAAAGCCCAGAAATAGTCGTTCCACACGAAGGTGAAGATCAGCACGGAGAGCGCCGCAATCGCCGGGCGAACCAGCGGCAGCACGACGAACCAGAAAATCCGCCATTCCGCGACGCCTTCGACCCGCGCCGACTCGATTAGCTCGAACGGCAGGGCCTTGATGAAATTGCGCATGAACAGCGTGCAAAAACCGGTCTGGAAAGCAACGTGAAACAGTACGAGCCCGGTGACAGTATCGTAGAGGCCAAGCTTCAAGGTCAGATCGCGCACCGGCACCATGAGGATCTGAAAGGGTACGAAATTGCCCGCGACGAAGATGAAAAAGACCACAAGGTTGGCTTTGAAGCGATAGGTCGAGAGCGCGAAACCGGTGAGGCACGACAGGGCGACCGCTCCGGCCACCGTGGGTATGGTGACGCGGAACGAATTGAGGATGTAGGCGCCAATCGGCGACAGCTGAAAAATGTCGACATAATTGGAGAACGCTATGTCCTTCGGCAGACCGAAATAATTGCCGCTGGCAAGATCTCCGGCAGACTTGAGCGAGGTGACGGCGATGCCAATGAGCGGCAACAGCCACAGCAGCAGCGCGACAGGCAACGCAACCTGATAAGAGACGCGGGCAAATGGACCGGCCCTTTCTATCGGTTTGGGAAACACCGCTCAGCCTCCCCTCTCGTCGCGGACCATCCGCCAGATAAATCCGGTGATGAAGACCATCATGATGAGGAAGAGAACGACGGCGATCGCCGCGCCGTAGCCCATGCGGTAGCCGTATTCCGATAACGCTTGCTCGTACATGTAGAATGAAAGCACCCGGCTTGAGCCATAGGGGCCGCCATCGGTCATGATCGAGACGAGGTCGAAGGATCGCAGCGCACCGATCACGGTAACGACCACGGCGATGAAGGTGGCTGGCCGAAGCTGCGGCAGGATAACGTACCACAGCATTTTCAAACCTTTGGCGCCATCAAGCCGGCCGGCCTCCACCTGATCGGGCGAGACGTTGTTGAGGCCAGTAAGATAGAGGATCATGCAATAGGCTATCTGCGGCCACAGGCCGGCGGCGATGATGCCATAGGTAACGAATCGCTCATCGGCGAGCACCGCGATTTTGCCGAAGCCGAGCCACTCGGTGATCTGCGGCAACAGGCCGATATTGGGGGCATAAAACCAGGAAAAGATCAGGCCGACCACGACCTGGCTGATGACAAAAGGGAAGAAGAACAGGCTCTTATAGATGCGGATGCCGAAAACGGTCTGGTTGAGGAAGATTGCAATGAACAGCCCCGTTGGCACCGCCAGCATATAGAACACCAGCCACAAGATATTGTTGTTCAGCGAGGTGTAGAAAGCCTCGTCGCCCAGGAGTTCGGCATAGTTGCCGAGGCCGACCCATAGCTTGGCGCTGAGGCCGTCCCATTGGAAAAAGCTGATCCAGATCGACTGGAAGATCGGGATCACCACGTAAACTGCAAACATTGCGGCACCGGGCGCGAGAAACAGCCAAGGCGCGATCCGGCGCTGATGGCGTCGCCAGAACGAGCGGCGAGGCGGCGCGCTCACGGCATCGCTGGCAAATGCGGTGCTCATCCGGTTTGCCTTTCCATTTCATGGGCTGGGGGCGGCAGGCTACAGAACAGCTTGCCGCCCCATGATTGGGGTGACCTTATTTGTAAACGCGCTGGCGGACCTTTTCGAGCCGCTCAAGGATCGCCTCTTCGTGGTCAGGCTTGATCATGAACTCCTGGAAGCCTTCCATGCCCGCCTTGGCCATCGCTGCGGGAGCGTCGCGATCGTAGAACTGGGCGAGGCCGTGGGCGGCAGACAGCATCTGGAAGCCCTGCTGCAGGAACTTGTCGTCAGCGACCTTGGACTGGTTGTTGACCGGAAGCTGACCGAGAATATCATTCATCTCAGCCTGGGTCTCGGGCAAAGCAAGATAGGCCAGGAACTTGGCGCCATCTTCCTTGTTCTTGGCGTTGGCCGCCATCGCGACCATTTCGGTCGGCGCATCTTCCGCCATCGGCACGTCCTGCGTGATCAGCGGGAACTGCGCAAAACCGATCTGATCTTCGCTGAGGCCACCGTTTTTCATGACGTCGACGGCGAAGTTACCCATCAGATACATCGCCGCCTTGCCTTGGTCGAACAGAGGCACCGCTTCCTGCCAATCGAGTGCGGCGTGATTTTCGATGAAGTAGCCCGGCTTCACCAGTTCAGCCCACTTGTCGAACACCGCTTTTACCCGGTCGTCGGTATAGGGGATTTCGCCATTGGTGAGCTTCATGTGGAACTCGTAGCCGTTGACGCGCAGGTCCATATAATCGAACCAGCCTGCCGTCGGCCATAATGGCTTGGATCCGATGGCAAAGGGCGCAATACCGTCAGCCTTGAGCTTGGCGCAGACATCAAGCAATTCGTCCCAGGTCTTGGGCGGAGTCAGGCCCTTTTCCTTGAAGATGTCTGCCCGGTAGTAAATTCCCCACTGATAATAGCTGTAGGGGATGGCCCATTGCTTGCCGTCATAGGTGACGGAGGATTCGGCCGATTTGAGCTGCTCGCCCATCTTGTTCGCGGCCCAAAGGTCGCTGATGTCGGCAAAAAGCCCCGCCTTGACGAATGGCAGCATACGGTTGCCGGTGTACCACGTAACGATATCTGGCGCATCGGCGGTAAGGAAGTTACGGATCGCGCTCTTATAGCCTTCGTGGTCGAATTGGTTCCACTTCACGGTGACGTCCGGATTGGCCGCCTTGAAACCGTCGATCAGCGCCTGAAACGCCGCCTTGGGCGCCGGATCAGAGGTGTCGGTGTTGATGGTGATCTCGCCCGCGAGCGCCGATGCAGACATCATCGCGGCAGCCGCCGCGCCGAGCGCGAGCGTCTTCAGTGCAACATGCATCAGATTGTCCTCCCAGTTGATTTGGAACCGGCGGTCCCGGTTTACCGTGGAGTGTCCGCCCGCTCACAGCGATGTTGCCGGACGCTCTCACAGAACGGACCAGCATCTTATCGCATTCCTTGAATTTCAGTTGTTCCATTATCTGGAATCTAATTTGATTATTTAGAATTTTGTGATTAATGTCAGGAAGGAGTCAAGTGACAAAATACGTCGCAACAGCCGAAAACGAAGATTGGACCAAAGTGAATTGGGCAGAACGCCCCCAAGGACGTGCAGCAATGACTCTCCATGCCAAGCCACAAGATACGCCAGGCACTGGCACATTGGGCAAAGCGATGGCCATTCTCGAAATCGTCGCCTCTTCGGACGAACCGATGCGTTTTACCGACATTCTCAATCGTTCGGATCAGCCGCGTGGCACGCTGCATAGACAGCTTTCCAATCTCGTCGAAGAGGGGCTGCTCGCTCTGAATCGCAACCATTCCTATGCACTGGGTGTTCGTCTGTTGACATTCGCCTCCAAAGCCTGGGCAGGCAACGAATTTCGGGCCATTGCCGAACCGCATCTCAACCGCCTGCACGAGTGGACCGGCGAGACGGTGCACCTCGGCGTGCTGCGCGACACACAGGTGATATATCTCGATAAGGTGGAAAGCCGGCAGGCGGTACGGATGTTTTCGCAGATAGGCAACGCCTCACCGGCCTATTGCACCGGCGTCGGCAAGGCGGCGCTGTCCTGCCTTGCTGCGGACGATCTCGCCAGGCTACTACCGCGCATCGCATTCCATGCTTATACCGACCACACACTCGCCAGCGCGAGCGCGCTGACCGATGAACTCGCAGACATCCGAGCCAAAGGCATTGCCTTCGACCGTGAGGAGCACGAGATCGGCATCCGGTGCATTGCCGCGCCAATTCACTCGGCTGACCGGAGCTTTGCCGGTGGGGTTTCTGTCACGGCGCCGGCCTATCGGGTTTCCATGGCAACGTTGAAGGGGTGGTCAGGCCTGGTGTGCGATACCGCACAGGCGATCATGGACGATATGGACGTGCGCCTCGGGCCAAGGAAATAGCTAAAATACGTAGAAAAACGGGGAGAAACATGTCCGGACTGGAACTGAAAAACGTTAGCAAGTCGTTTGGCGCGGTTGATGTGATCCATGGTGTCAACCTCACCATCGACGACGGCGAATTTGCCGTGTTTGTCGGTCCGTCGGGCTGTGGCAAATCGACTCTTCTGCGTCTGGTGGCTGGCCTTGAGCAAAGTTCGAGTGGTGCGATCCGCATCGGAGACATAGACGTAACCAATGTCGAGCCGGCGGACCGCGGCGTTGCCATGGTGTTCCAGTCCTATGCGCTCTACCCCCACATGACGGTTGCGGAAAATATGGGCTTCGGCCTCAGAATGACCGGCGCACCAAAGAGCGAAATTCACCGCCGCGTGACCCGTGCTTCGGAAATCCTGCATCTCGAAAGCCTGCTGGCGCGCAAGCCCAAGGCGCTATCGGGCGGCCAACGCCAGCGTGTCGCCATCGGCAGGGCCATCGTGCGTGAACCGCAGGTCTTTCTGTTCGACGAGCCGCTCTCCAACCTCGATGCCGAGTTGCGCGTCCAAATGCGGCTTGAAATCGCCAAGCTGCATAAGGATCTCGGTACGACGGTCGTCTACGTCACCCACGACCAGGTCGAGGCGATGACCCTCGCCGACAAGATCGTCGTGCTGAGAGACGGCAATATCGAGCAGGTCGGCTCCCCGCTGACGCTTTACGACGACCCGGACAACATGTTTGTTGCCGGGTTTCTCGGATCGCCGAAAATCAACTTCCTCAAAGCGGTTGTGGTGCGCTCGGACGATGCCGTGCTGGTGGTGCGGCTGCCCGATTTCGACGACGTCGAAGTACCGGTGACGATCGCCACCAGCCATCCCCCGTCCGGCAGTGACATGATCCTCGCTATCCGGCCCGAGCATCTCGATCCCGATGGCGCCGTAAAGATTTTAGCTAAAGTCGACGTTCTGGAAAATCTTGGCGGCGTGTCGTTTGCCTATGCACATTCCGGCACCGAACAGCCCCTTATCATAGAACTGAAGAACCGGAGCGCTCCCGAGGGCAAACTTCTGGCAACCGGGTTCGATCCGAAGCGCTCGCTGTTGTTCGACCCGAAGACCGAGATGCGGTTGAGGTGAAGGGACTCGACCGATCTGCGCGAGGGCATGCACATAGTGCAGGCCAGCCCCAGGCGAATCACGGGTAGCAGCTCAGCTCCCCCGACTGCTAACCAAAAGATGGCACAGTTTTAAGGGGGAAGGACGATTCAGAACCGCTGGAAAAAGCAACTGTAATGCTAGGTCCTGTGGACGGTGGTTGCAGAAGCAGTCGGATGATCCATCGTCCAACGACGGAGTTTCGTCCCAGGGCAAGCTGTAAATTCTACTTGGTGAATACAAAGGCTATAACTTGCACCATGGATATTTCTGATGTCCACGCCGTCAGCGTAAAAAGCCTGCCATGATGCTTGCTTCCATACGCACCATATAATCGCGAGCGGCAATCATGTGCTCTTCCATGATCTGCCGGGCGGCTTCGCTATCGCCGGCCTTGAGGGCGCGCATGAGCTGAATCTGGTAATGGAGCGCCGTATCGCGCAATTCCGGATGCGGAATATCATAAATCTGGCGGCAGACAGCCATTTCCCGCAGCAGCTTCTGCAGATAACCGCAGAAAAACCCAAGAACCAGATTGGGGCAAAACTCGGCGAGGACGCTATGAAAATCCAGCTCCGCCATGCGCTGACGATATTCTTCTTCGGCGGTTTTAGGGGGAGCATCGTAAATGCGCATGGTCTGTTCCAGCCGGACAAAATTCTCGTCCGACAATTGCCCGGCGACCGATGCCGCCAGTTCCGGCTCCAGTTCGCAGCGCACGGCATAAATGTCCAGAATGCTCGGTGTGCGGAAAATGAAATAATTCGATAGCAGCGCCATGGCCCGCTGTGCGCCGATTTCGGCAAGGAAAACGCCGCCCCCCGGTCCGGTCCGCGTGCGGATCAGACCTTGCGAGCGCAATGCACTGAGCGCCTCGCGCACCGACCCTTTGGATGCTCCGAAAATTTCCATCAGCTCACGCTCGGCGGGCAGCCGTTCGCCGGGTTTCAGCCCGCGCTCGACGATCATTTCCTTGATCTGGTCGCTGATGCTCTCCTCGCGGCGCTGCCGGGAAGGAGATGTCATGTTCGGTGGATCGATCTGCTCAGTCATTGTTGTCCAGAGGATGCCAGCATGCCGCGGCCTGGCGTCCCGCCGATTGCAGAGGCGGACGCTTGTCGCGGCAAAGCTGATCGGCGCGCGGACAGCGCGATGCAAAGGCGCAGCCAGGTGGCGGATTGAGCGGATCGGGCAGCTCCGCGGGGCGTTCCTCGGCCTCGATACGGCGAGCGCCGGGGGCAGGAGCGGAGCGCATCAGAAGCGCGGTATAGTGATGACGCGGCTTGGCATAGATATCCTGTGCATCCCCGATTTCCACGATCCGCCCGAAATACATCACCGCGACGCGATCGCAAACGCTTTCGATGACGCTCAGATCGTGGCTGATGAAGATATAGGTCAGGCCGAAATCATGCTTGAGGCGGTCGAGCAGATTGAGCACCTGCGCCTGCACGGAAACATCGAG
>CAYOUP010000130.1:0-8951 GCA_964407125.1 uncultured Hyphomicrobiaceae bacterium
TCATCTGGGTATTCAGACTGAAATTGCGCGAAAGTGTAATGTTTCATGGCCGTCTCCTTGCTCTAAGGATATAGGAGTTGCGGCTATACTTGTCAAGAGGGGATAATCGCCTAGATTTTTATTCCTCCCAGCACAGGCAACCGCGGACCTGTTCAGGCATTACGATCTTTTTTCGTCCCGGAGGTTATGCAATTGGGTCGTGCATCATTTTGAAATTTGTTTTTGTAGCCCATAGGACGGCCCGGCTCTGAAGCGCGTTCGTCCATAATCGCAATCAGGTCTGCCATATCCCGGACTTAATCTCTTAAACCCGCTTCCATTGCAGGGGTGACACGGGCGCTACCGGCCTTTGCGTCCGTCAGGCCTATTTGATCACGCTGATTTCAAGCCACCGGAGATATATAGCCATGCTATGGCAACATAAACGAGCGCGAACAGGAAGATTAACAGCATTGAACAGATAAAAATAACATCCCTGCTTTTGAAGTCCAAATCACCCATGATTTCACTGAAGGGATTCTGTCCGTCCGGAGTGGGAAACGAAGCAGCCAGGCGCATATACATGTAGAAACAGACCCATCCGGACCATGTCATGATTGCCCAGAGCAGACACATTGAAAATCCGGTAATTGCCAAAACCACGATCAAGCCGGAATTAACGGCTTGCGAAGCACTCAGGATGAATGCGTTAGCAATTATCATTGCTGCATTTCGCGACCAGATTTCCTGGCGTTCAGAATTTGTCAGCTCGACAAATATTCTGACCGATGTGGGGGTATCAAAGCCCTGTCCAGTAGGATTTTTCATCGGTGATCAGCTCTCACTGTGTGGTCCAGATTGAATATTCGTGCAGGGCCGTATGGCCAGGTCGAGCGGTGACCTGGCGGTTCGAATCCAACGCTTCGAACCACGTCGTTTATTACTGATGGATCAAATTGACATGACATTTGAAACACTGACCTCAATCAAGCCGTATGGCGGGAGGGATTCAAATGTCATGTTTGATCCACGAGATCAACCGATGTTCGATAGGCTCCAATTGAACGATGTAAAGTTAATCTATTTCAAAAGACGAGCGCAACTGTCCGCCTCCGCGCAGCCTTGCCCGGTCAGCCATCCACCTGCCTCAACGATTGCGACGACGGACAGCTCTATCCCTTTAGATTAGATCAACTTAATGACGATCAATTGTTTCCAATCGAACGCCGGTTGATCCAGGAAATGCTCATATCTCGAGTCGGACACTTCATTGGGGAAGCTCAATCAAAGGGGACAAATTACAAAATGATGCACTGCCTGCAATTGACAGTTGTTGCCGGAACGGTGTCAGCCTCTTATCGTTAAAGTCATGTTAGCTGAACTGTGATGAGACGGGGGTCATGCGCACATTCCAATGCGAGGTTTGCAATCAGACCGTGTATTTTGAGAATTTCGTTTGCGGCAACTGCAAAACGGCTCTCGGCTTCAACCCCTCCACTTTAAAAATGCAAGCCCTGAAGGAAGATGCAACGCGGGCATTATCAACCTTTGTTGCGCCGAAGGGCCTGAAATATTGCAGCAACTACCAGTTTAATGTTTGCAACTGGCTGGTTCCCGCCCAATCCGGGGAGTCCTTATGCTCAAGCTGCTCATTGAACCGCACTATTCCCGACCTTGGAGTTCCCGGTAACACCGAAAGATGGTTCGAGTTCGAGAAAGCCAAACGGCGCCTGTTATACGGGTTGTTCCGTCTGGGACTTCCGGTCAACGGCATCAACGGCGAACAGCCGCATACGCCGCTCGTGTTCGATATTCTTGCCGATGCGCCAACAGGTCACGAGTCCGGCGTCATCACCATGAACGTGTCCGAAGCGGATGCGTCTGTCCGTGAACAGATCAGGACAACATTCAACGAAGCCTACCGGACGTTGCTCGGTCACTTCCGGCATGAGATCGGCCACTATTACTGGCTGATGCTCGTCAATAACGACCGTTGGATCGGACGCTTCCGCGAGTTGTTCGGCGATGAAACCGTGGATTACGCCGCTGCGCTGACCGCCTATCACCAGAATGGTCCGCGTGCTGATTGGCAGCAGACACATATTTCCGCCTATGCCACCTCGCACCCCTGGGAAGATTGGGCGGAAAGCTGGGCGCATTACCTGCACATGGTCGATGCGCTGGAGACGGCAAACAGCTACGCCGTTGCACCACGCATTTCGTCCGGCCGGCTCATGGACACGTTCTGGCCGCAGCCGTTGCGCGATCCATACAGCGCGCCAAGCGCGAAGAAGTTGATCGATAGCTGGATACCGCTGTCACTTGCGATCAACGATCTGAACCGCAGCATGGGCCATAGAGACTTCTACCCATTCATTATCTCGCCGCCGGTCATCCAGAAGCTGGAATTCATACACACCATCATCCACTCGGCAAAGAACCGATAGCTCCCTCACGATTGGAGCGGTGTATCGCCGAGGACGGTCCGGTTTTCCGAATAATCGATGGGCACAACGATAATCTGCACACCGCCATCCTGATCCGCCTGCGCCAGCGCCTGCTGAAATGCGTCCGCCGATCCGATCCGTTTGCCGCCAGCCCCGAAGGATTTGGCCAGATCGACGAAGTCCGGATTTTCGAACGTCATGCCGAAATCCGCAAATCCATCGCTTTCCTGTTTCCAGCGGATCATGCCATAGGCGCCGTCTTCCACAATCACGATGGTCAGCTTCAAACCAAGCCGCACAGCCGTTTCAAGATCCTGCACATTCATCATGAAACCGCCGTCGCCGCACACGCAAATCACGCGCCGGGACGGGTAGAGCATGGCCGCCATCATAGCCGATGGTAACCCCGCCCCCATGCTTGCGAGCGCATTATCGAGCAGAAGCGTGTTCGAGATATGCGTCCGGAAATTCCGCGCGAACCATATCTTGTACATGCCATTGTCGAGGCACAAAATACCGTCATCGGGCAGGGCCTTACGGATGGTGGACACCAGACGCTGGGGAATGACCGGAAATGCGTCGCTGTCTGCGCCTTGCGATATGCGGCTGTGCATCTCGTCGCGCATGGTGAGAATGCGGCTGTGATCAAAGCTTCTGTCTTTGAGTTTTCCCGCAATGCGGGTCAGCGCATCACCAATCTCGCCAATCACCTCATATTGAGGACTGTAGACCGTGTCGATGTCGGCAGGCCTTAAATTGATATGGATGACCGTCGGCCCGTTACCATCCATGAAGAATGGCGGCTTCTCGACCGTGTCATGGCCAACCGTAATGATCAGGTCCGACTTGTCGATGATCCTGTGAATGAGATCGCCGCTGGACAGGGCAGCCGTACCGATGAACAGGCTGGAATGGCCGTCGACAGCGCCTTTGCCCATCTGCGTATTGAAAAAAGGGATGCCGAGTGCACCGATTGCATCGGACAGGACCGGAGACAGTCCCGGGCGATTTGCGCCACCGCCGATCATGACAAGCGGTTGACGCGACGATGCAATCCGTTTCGCCGCCTGGTTAATCGCATCGCTCGAAGCCGTCGCCAGGGAAATATCAGTCACTGGCACAGGAGCAATGTCTTCAACACTCTGCGCGGCAACATCTTCCGGCAGCTCGAAATGAACCGGGCCGGGCCGCTCCTCCCTCGCAATCCGGAACGCGTCACGCACCATCGTGGGAATGTGACGCGCGTCGATGATCTGCTTCGCCTGTTTCGTCAGGGGGCGCATCATGCCGACTGCGTCGATGATCTGAAACCTGGCCTGCTTGCTCTGATGGATCGGCTTCTGACCGGTGATCATCAACATCGGCATCCCGCCGAGAAGCGCATAGGCCGCGCCCGTGACGAGATTGGTTGCGCCGGGTCCAAGCGTACTCAGGCAAACCCCCGGACAACCGGTCAGACGCCCATAGGTCGCCGCCATGAATGCCGCGGTCTGTTCGTGCCTCGTGGCGATGAAGCGGATCGTTGACTGGCGAAGCGCTTCCAGCAAATCGAGCGTTTCCTCGCCCGGCACGCCGAAGACATACGCCACGCCCTCGTTCTCAAGGGCGTGCACGAAGAGTTCGGATCCTTTAGCCATAGCCATATCTCAGCCTTCGCGAACAACGACCGTCTTGATGTTCACGAACTCCTTGATTCCGTAATGCGACAGCTCCCGTCCGTAACCGCTGTTCTTGATGCCGCCAAAGGGCAATTTCGGATCGGACGCGACCTGATCATTGACGAAAACGGCGCCTGCCTCGATCTCCTCGACCGCGATTCTCTCGCCGCGCTCCAGGTCCGACGTGATGACGCCGCCGCCAAGCCCGAATTCGCTGTCATTCGCGATACGGATGGCTTCTGCTTCATCAGCCGCAGGAATGATCGCCGCCACAGGGCCGAACAATTCCTCGCCATAAGCCGCCATGCCTTTGGCAACATCGGTCAGCACGGTCGGCGGATAGTAAGCGCCAATGTCGTCAGGGATCTTGCCGCCGCACAGAATACGCGCGCCCTTGCCCACACTGTCCTCGACCTGGCCATGCAGATCGTCGCGCAGATCGTGCCGCGCCATCGGTCCGACGACCGTATCCTCATTCATCGGATCGCCGACCTTCGCCGCCTTCATTTTCTCGACGAACAGCGTCTCGAAGCGTCCGCGCAGCGGCTCGACAACGATGAAGCGCTTGCCGGCAATACAGCTCTGGCCGGAATTGATCAGCCGCGCTTTCGTGCTGACTTCAGCGGCTTTTTCAACATCGGCATCATCGAGGATCAGGTAAGCATCACTGCCGCCGAGTTCGAGAACGGTTTTCTTGAGAAGCTCTCCGGCCTTGCGTGCAACGGCCCGGCCCGCCAGTTCGCTCCCCGTCAGCGTTGCAGCGCGGATATTCGGATGCTCCAGAACCTCGTTCACAGCCTTACTGCCGATCAGCAATGTCCGGAACAGATTTTCGGGAAAGCCTGCGTCCTTCAT
This sequence comes from uncultured Hyphomicrobiaceae bacterium, assembly GCA_964407125.1. Lineage (GTDB taxonomy): Bacteria > Pseudomonadota > Alphaproteobacteria > Rhizobiales > Rhodomicrobiaceae > JAHQVI01. Next base: position 4,940 of record CAYOUP010000130.1, read on the forward strand.
GAGCGTCTCGATCGCCAGAGCGCAGCCGGGCACATTCGAGGCATGTTTCAGAACCCCTGCATTTCCGGCCATGAAGGCAGGGGCTATGAAACGGAACACCTGCCAGAACGGAAAATTCCACGGCATGATGGCCATGATCACACCGATCGGCTGAAACACGATCATGCCTTTGCCGCTATCCATCGGTACGGCTTCAGGCTTGAGAAAGTCTTTGGCGTTATCAGCGTAATAATCGCACACAAGAGCGCATTTGTTGGCCTCGGCCATACCCTGGGTGATCGGTTTCCCCATCTCACTGGCCATCAGTTTGGCCAGTTCGCGCGAGCGCTCCCGCAATAATTCCGCAACGCGCTTCATGGGTTTTGCACGTTCCTCGATCGATTTGCGCCGCCAGTCGAGATAGGCAACATGCGCCGCGTCCACAGCCGCATTCGCTTCTTGCAGAGGCATTTCCGGATATTCGGCAATCAGGTCGGCAGTTGCTGGATTAATCGTCTTTATGCTCATTCTGGCCTCCTGAAACTGACTCTTGTGCGAATGTATGTTTTTTCACGCGCCGTTAGCCGACGCTGCCATGTCATTATAACATTATTTAGGGATGCACGTTCCTGAACAGGAGACCCGAACGGTCATGAATATCGCGTGATCAGACATATTGGCGTATGTCCGCGGCGGCGTCAGCACCAGAGCAGTGAATACTGAATCTCTGTATTCATGGAACTCCCATTCTGCTTTAAATGTTCCAAGAGCATCGTTATCTCGAATGAAAGGACACACAGATGGCAGACATCGGCACGGGAGGACGCACCTCTGAATCGGGCGGTAACGAGGAACTGCGTCAGCAAATTGAAACGCTGAAGTCAGACCTTGCCAACCTTACGGACACCGTTCGCAAGCAGGCGACGCGCGGCGTGGAACAGGCGCAGGAACACGCAGCCGAGAAAGTCGAGGACATCGAAGCGCAGATCCGCAAGAATCCGATCCAGGCGACAGTGATCGCAGCAGGGATCGGCTTCCTGATCGGCGCCATTCTGAGCCGCTGATCTCATGCTGCGTTCGATATTGGTCGCAATGGCGACGGCAGCAACGGTGTCGAGAGCGAGAGGCGTTGCCCGTCAGACGGCTTACGGCGCCATAGCCACCTTTGCTCTGATGGTTGCGCTGGTATTTCTTGCAATAGCGGTGTTTTATTTTCTGCTCCAGTCATTCGACCCGGCTATCGCAGCGGCAATAGTTGCGGGGGGATTTGCGCTTTTCGCGTTCATCATTTTTCTCTGGGCCTGGGCCAGGCAAAAACACCCTGCCGATGATGACTGGATGGAACAACTCGGCCTGCCCGCGGTCACCGGAGTGGACTCAAAGGATGTGCACGCCATCGTAGACCGCGCCAAAGTGGAGCTTCGCAAGGCCGGTCCGGTAAAAATCTCTTTGGTCGCCCTTGCGGTGGGTTTCTTGATTGCAAGGCTGAAATAGGGGAACGGAGGCTTTTGCATCCGTCTCCTGTGAAAGCAACCACGATGCCGGAAAGCAGACAAACCGCAGAATTTGCAGGCGTAAGATTGAGCAGCCCCGACAAGATCCTGTTCCCTGAGCAGGGCGTTAGCAAGCGGGACCTCGCCGGCTATCTTGTCGAAATGGCGAACCACATTCTGCCTGATCTCTCCCGGCGTCCCTTGAGCCTCGTGCGGTGCCCGGACGGATATGAGGATGGCTGTTTTTTCCAGAAACATGGCGCGTCGGGATTCCCTGAGGAGATCAAACGCGTCAGCATTCGCGAAAAGAGCGGGAAGAAGGCCGATTATCTTTATATCGACGATGTGGCGGGGCTCGCCGCCGCGGCGCAGATGGGTGTGATTGAGCTACATATATGGGGCGCTCATATTGACGATATCGAAAAACCCGACAGGATGGTTTTTGATCTCGATCCGGCGGAAGATGTTTCGTTTGCGCAGGTTAAACAGGCGGCCCAGGATGTGCGCAATACGCTCTCCGCGGCAGGACTGGAGAGCTTTCCGCTGCTCACCGGCGGCAAAGGCATTCATCTGGTCGTGCCTCTGGAGCGGCAACAGAGTTGGGAGACCGTAAAGCAATTTGCCAGCGGTTTCGCCAGGATGCTCTCCTCAGCGGAACCGGACCGTTTCATCGCGAAGTCAGCCAAGGCCGATCGGCGCGGGCGCATTTTCATTGACTGGCTGAGAAACGAGCGCGGCGCGACGGCCATCGCTCCCTATTCGCCGCGAGCCAGAAAAGGCGCGCCGGTTGCGGTTCCGGTGAATTGGGGTGAATTATCGCGCATTGATAGCGCCAATAAGTACAAAATGGACAATGTACGGGCGCGAATGAAACGGCTGAAAAACAATCCGTGGAACGGTTATAACGAGGCCCGGCAGTCCATAAACGCCGATGCTCTCGAATCTATCGAAAGGAGCGCGAAAAGAAATTAAGCCGGGTCGTTGTCGAATGCTTGGAGAACCCCAGATCGAGCAATGACTTGAGGCATCTTTTGCTTGGTGCCTAAATTAGTGGCAGATCATCCGCCGGTTGACTAAAAAAATAGCGTACACGGCCCTTTCTTTTTCTGAATCTCGCAGCTTGCCTCGAATTTCTCTTTTAAAACAACAACAAAGACGATTTCGCATGCACTTGGCATGCGCCTTGCGACACTGGATACCGTGCAGCGCGTCTAGGGTTCCGGCCGCAATTCGCGGCGCTGGTCCGAGAGATGCACTCCGGCGAGGGCAGATCAACCGGCGTTGATCTGATCTTTATGTTTGGCGCAACTGTCCGCGTTCTAACGAACGCGCGTTGCACTGGGGCCGGAGCCACGGCGGGACAAAATCCCGGGAGGTCACTGCACAGTTTGCCGCGCGCAAACTCCTCCCGTCTTGCGCTCGGCGAACAAAGCACACGCGGTTCCTCAGGGGCCGCAAACACGCTTTGAGAGGAACCGAGCCATGATCAGACGCGCAATCGCCGCTCTATTCGCACTGTCGTTATTCCTGCCAATCAGCGCCGCCCAGGCCGAAGCCAAGAAGGACTTCAAGGTCTGCTGGTCGATCTATGTCGGCTGGATGCCATGGGGCTATATGCAGGAAAGCGGCCTGATGAAGAAATGGGCCGACAAATACGGCATCAATGTCGAGATCGTTCAGATCAACGATTATGTGGAATCGATCAACCAGTATACGGCAGGCGCGTATGACGGCTGCTCGATGACGAATATGGACGCGCTTTCGATCCCGTCGGGCGGCGGCGTCGATACGACCGCACTGATCGTCGGCGATTATTCCAACGGCAATGACGGCATCGTGCTCAAATCCGTCGAGGCGAAAGACCTGTCTAAAATCAAGGGACAGAAGGTCAATCTCGTCGAACTGTCCGTTTCGCACTACCTGCTGGCCCGCGCACTGGAGACGGTCGGCCTGTCGGAAAAGGATATCACCGTCGTCAATACGTCCGACGCCGACATGATCGCCGCCTACAACACACCGGATGTAACCGCAGTCGTGACGTGGAATCCTCTGCTTTCGGAAATCGCTTCGATGCCTGAGTCGACAGAGGTCTTCGATTCTTCTTCAATTCCCGGCGAAATCATCGACATCATGATGGTCAACACCGAGACGCTGAAGGACAACCCGGATTTCGGCAAGGCGCTGGTCGGTGCGTGGTACGAGATGATGGACATCATGTCGAAGGACGATGAAGCCGCAAAGGCCGCCCGCACGGCCATGGCAAAAGCCTCGGGCACGGACCTGGCCGGTTATGACGCGCAGCTCGTCACGACGCAGATGTTCTATACGCCGAAGCAAGCCGTCGAGTTCACGCAGAGCGACACCCTGCCCAAGACGATGACATTCGTCGCCAAGTTCCTGTTCGATCACGGCATCCTTGGCCAGGGCGCTCCGAGTGCCGATTATGTCGGCGTTTCCTATCCGGGCGGCGAGGTGACGGGCGATAAAAACAACGTCAAGCTGCGTTACGACACGACCTACATGGAGATGGCCGCAGACGG
>CAYOUP010000131.1:0-8949 GCA_964407125.1 uncultured Hyphomicrobiaceae bacterium
TTTCACCGAGGTGGACAATGAGCACGCTTGTTGAATTCGATGCATGGAGTGTGGGCCGGAGTTACGAACAGTATATGGGCCGCTGGAGCAGGAGAACCGCTGCAAAATTCCTCGAATGGCTTGCACCACCACAAAATGCGGAATGGCTCGAGATCGGTTGCGGTACAGGCGCTTTAACGGCAACCATACTTGCGGAATGCGCTCCGCTATCAATTCTTGCCATCGATGCTTCGGCAGATTTCGTCGAGCACGCACGCTCCGAAATTGATGATCGCCGCGCCCGCTTCGAAGTCGCGAATGCATCGAAGCTCGATATCCCGGACGGTTCAATCGACATCGTCACTTCGGGCCTGGTCGTAAACTTCCTCCCCGACAGGCCGGCGGCGCTTGCGGAGATGCAACGGGTTCTGAAACCTAACGGATTGCTGTCCTTCTATGTCTGGGACTATCCCGGCGGCGGAATTGGGTGTATCGACGCCTTCTGGAAGGCCGCCGCCCAAATGGATCAGGAGGCCGCCTCTCTGGATGAAGGGCAACGGTTTCCGTTCTGCACACGGGACGGGCTGACCGCGATGTGCCGCGAAGCCAGTTTGAGCGAGGTCGCCGTGGAGCCGATCGAGATCGAAACCTCATTCCCGGACTTCGAGGCGTTCTGGCAACCTTTTACACTCGGAGCAGGCCCAGCACCCGGTTATTGCAGCAGCTTGACCGAGGACCAGCGAGCCGCTTTGAAAACACGTCTCGCCGAGACGTTCGGGACACATGGCGCCATCCGGCTTCCCGCACGCGCATGGGCGGTCAAAGCGCAATCTTCATGATCCGGCAGAATGCCGGGCGTCTGCCAAAGCGAGTTGCCTCTCATGCTCTGCGCTTGCCGAATCCCGCGTTCCGTGGTGAGCTAGTGTTGCGTCCCAAACGCTTGTTTCCGGGCGAAGGTCGCGGGGCGTTTGGAAAAGATGCAACACCAGCAAAGACTTAAGCTAGGGTTCCGGGCTGACGCTTGGGAACCAAGCGTAAGAGTCGGAACACTAGAGCATGGCAACGCTTTACATCACCCATCCCTGTTTTCTCGATCATGACACCGGCCCCGGACATCCCGAGCGGGCCGACCGTATTCGTGCGATCGAGAAGGCGCTTTCGGCTGAAGAGTTCGCTGGCCTGATCCGTGAAAACGCGCCCGAAGCGAGCGAGGAGGCAATCGCCCGCGCCCACCCGCAGTCCTATATCGACATGCTGCGCGATGTTGCGCCGGAAAGCGGCGAGGTGCGGCTGACGGAGGATACGCCGATGTCGCCGGGTACGCTGAAGGCGGCGCTCCATGCGGCGGGAGCAGCGGTGCGAGCGACAGATGCGGTGATGAGCGGTGAGGCGCAGACGGCGTTTTGTGCGATCCGCCCGCCGGGACATCATGCCGAGCCGAAGCGTGCGATGGGGTTCTGCTTTTTCAGCAATGCGGTGATCGCCGCGAGACATGCGCGCGCGGTTCACAGTGCGGAGCGGGTTGCTGTCGTCGATTTCGACGTCCATCACGGCAATGGCACGCAAGCCGCATTCTGGGCGGACCGTGATCTGCTCTACGCCTCGACCCATCAGATGCCGCTCTTTCCCGGCACCGGCCATCTTCATGAGACCGGCATCGCCAACAATATCGTCAATGCACCGCTCAGAGATGGCGATGACGGCCATCAATTCCGCGAGGCGTTCAGGAGCCGCATACTGCCCGCGCTTGAAAATCACCGCCCGGATCTCGTGATCATCTCAGCCGGTTTTGATGCCCATTACAAGGATCCGCTTGGCGGGATCGAACTCGTGGAAGACGATTTTCACTGGGTAACCTGCAAGATCGCGGATTTTGCCCACAAATATTCATCAGGCCGGATCGTATCCCTGCTTGAAGGCGGTTACCATCTGAATGCTTTGGCTGATTCGACTGCGGTGCATGTCAAAGCGCTGATGGATGCGGGGCGCTAGGATTCGCTATTATGCAGCATAATCTCACGGATGCTCATATCTCAGCCGGCATGCTGTAAAGTATGAAAGGACATTAGATGGCGAAATCGCCGGAAACGCATGACGACATCAAGAAAATGACGTTTGAGCAGGCGCTGAAGGAGCTTGAGCAGATTGTCGGCAAGCTTGAGCGTGGCGATGTCGAGCTTGAGCCGTCGATCGCGCTTTATGAAAGAGGTGAAGCGCTGAAGGCGCATTGCGAGCATCTGCTCAAGGCAATCGAGGCAAAAGTGGAAAAAATCACACTCGACGCACAAGGAAATGCCACAGGCAGCGTGCCTCTTGATGCGGGACAGTAACATCTGGCCTCACAAAGGCGCGGCGCGGCGTTTCCGCGCCTCTGATTGTATTGCATTCGAAAATACGGTTAACTTCTGCCGATAGCCGGTCCAACGGGCCGCTTTGAGAAGGTAAAATCGTGACGGATGCAAGCAAAACGCCGCTCCTTGACAAGATACACACGCCGGAAGACCTCAGGTCGTTAGCGGAAGAAGACCTCCGGCAGGTCGCCGATGAGCTCCGAACGGAAACCATCGATGCCGTTTCCGTGACGGGCGGGCATCTCGGAGCCGGGCTCGGGGTCGTCGAACTCACCGTCGCAATCCATTATCTGTTCGATACGCCGAATGACCGGCTGATCTGGGATGTCGGCCATCAATGCTATCCGCACAAGATCCTGACCGGGCGCCGTGATCGCATCCGCACATTGCGGCAAGGCGGTGGTTTGTCCGGCTTCACCAAGCGCGCAGAAAGCGAATATGATCCGTTCGGCGCGGCACATTCCTCCACATCCATTTCCGCCGGTCTCGGCATGGCCGTAGCGCGCGACCTCGACAAGCGCGGTAATCATGTGATCTCGGTAATCGGCGACGGTGCGATGAGCGCGGGTATGGCTTATGAAGCGATGAACAATGCAGGTGCGATGGACAAGCGCCTGATCGTCATCCTCAATGACAATGATATGTCGATCGCGCCGCCAGTCGGAGCGCTCAGCGCCTATCTCGCCCGCATCAATTCCAGCCACACTTATCTGGCGATCCGCGATTTCGTGAAGCAGCTTGCCAAGCGCTTGCCGAAACATTGGGAACGGCGCGCCGAGCGCGTCGAGGAATATACCCGCAGTTTCTGGTCCGGGGGGCTGATTTTCGAGGAGCTGGGCTTTTATTATGTCGGTCCGGTGGACGGGCATAATTTCGATCATCTGATACCGGTTCTTCGCAACGTCCGCGACGCCAATGCCGGGCCGGTGCTAGTGCATGTTGTAACGCAGAAGGGCAAGGGGTACGAACCCGCCGAAAGTGCAGCCGACAAATATCACGGTGTGTCGAAATTCAACGTCATCACCGGCGCTCAGGCAAAAGCGAAGCCGAACGCGCCGAGTTACACGAAGATCTTCGGCGAGAGCCTCATTCAGGAAGCGAACAAGGATGACAAGGTCGTCGCGATAACCGCCGCCATGCCGTCGGGGACCGGCATTGACCTTTTCCAGAAAACCTTTCCTGACCGCTGCTTCGATGTCGGCATCGCCGAGCAGCATGGTGTGACCTTTGCGGCCGGTCTGGCGACGGAAGGTTACAAGCCTTTCGCGGCCATCTATTCTACCTTCCTTCAGCGCGCCTATGATCAGGTCGTCCACGATGTCGCGATCCAGCGCCTGCCGGTGCGTTTCGCCATCGACCGCGCCGGGCTCGTCGGAGCGGATGGGCCGACACATGCGGGAGCATTCGATGTTGCCTATCTGGGCTGCCTGCCCGGTTTTGTGCTGATGGCTGCGGCGGACGAGGCGGAGCTAAAACATATGGTCGCCACGGCGGTTGCCATTGACGATCGCCCCAGCGCTTTCCGTTACCCGCGCGGCGAGGGGCAAGGCGTGGAGATGCCGGAGTCCGGTCAGCCGCTTGAAATTGGGCGCGGACGGATCGTCCGTGAAGGAACCAGCGTTGCACTTCTGTCCTTCGGTGCGCGGCTCGGCGAGTGCCTGCTTGCCGCCGAGCAGCTTTCGATGCGCGGCCTGTCGGCGACGGTTGCGGATGCCCGCTTCGCAAAACCGCTCGACCATGATCTGATCCGCCAGCTTGCCCGGCATCATGAGATCCTCGTGACCATTGAAGAAGGTGCAACCGGCGGTTTCGGGGCGCAGGTGCTGCATTTCATGGCAAGCGCAGGCATGCTCGATATCGGCATGAAGATCCGAACCATGACATTGCCGGACCGTTTCATTGATCAGGACAAGCCGGAAGCGATGTATGCGCTGGCCGGTCTCGACGCAGACGGTATCGTGAGCACGGTTTTCACAGCGCTCGGAACAACGAATGGCCGGCTCGGCGCGGATGCCAGCAGGTAGCGTTTAATGAGAGAGCGTCTTTTCCAAAAGACGCAGAAAATCCTGCCGCGCGGTGGGCAAGGGCTGATTGCGCTGGTGGAAGACGTTCGTTTCCAGAAAATGACCGGTCAAGGCGAAACCATCCATGATATCTCCCGGATCGGCCTTGTGAATGCCGACACCGCGCAGAAAGGATGGCAATCGCAGGAGTCTGTCCTTATAGGGCTCACCAGCCTCGGCCGATACGGCGCGGGCTGATTTGGGCGAGACATAGATCAGGTTCTCTTTCGTCCCCGTCGCCGCGCACTGCGCCATATCAAGCCCCACACCGAGCTCCACCAGCAGCCGCAATTCCCAGCGTACCAGTAATTGCGGCCATATCGATATATCATCCAGATGATCGAGAAACAGCTTTCCGATGTCGAACAAGGCCGGGTGCGGGTCGCGGTCGGCCATCAGGGCGGCAAGAGTGGCAAGCGATCCGAGGGCGGATAATGCCAGCCGGTCATCGAACACCGCTGATGCGTAAGGTTTTTCCAGCTCGACGACAAAAAAGCCGAGATGCTCGGAAAGCCGTGCACGCCATTCGACGGACAGGAGGTTTCCGGTCTGCAGCGCCGGCCGGATCTTTCTGGACCGCCCGCCACGCACCAGCCCCAGATAGCGGCCATGCTCGCGCGTGAACACCTCCAGCACGGCATTGTTCTCACCATGCGGGCGGACATTCATGACAATCGCGCTATCGGTCCAATCCATGATCCGGTTTCACGCACCGCTCTGCCGCAGGTTACTGCTTGGGATATTCCAGCCCTATCTCTCGATAGCGCTCCGGATCGTCGCCCCAGCGTTCGCGCACCTTGACGAAAAGAAACAGATGCACCTTGCCCCCAAGAACGTCCGACAATTCCTGCCGGGCCGCCATCGAGATCGCCTTGATGGCACTTCCGCCCGCACCCAGGAGAATTTTTTTCTGGCTGTCGCGCTCGACATAGATTGTCTGCTCGATACGGACCGAGCCGTCCTTGAGCGTTTTCCAGGCCGTGGTTTCAACGGTCGATGAATAGGGAAGCTCCTGATGCAGACGCAGAAAGATCTTCTCGCGTGTGACTTCGGCGGCCCATGAGCGTTGCGGCGCATCGCTGAGCTGATCCTCGGGATAAAGCCACGGTCCCGGCGGAACGGTTCGCGCGAGATAGCGGCGCAACTCTTCAACGCCGTCGCCCGTTTCCGCCGATATCATGAAAATTTCATCGAAATAACCGTATTCTGTTCCCTTGGTCGCGAGGGCCAGCAATTTCGGCTTATCGTCGCGGCCGATCCGGTCGGTCTTGTTCAGAGCCAGCACGCGCGGAATCTTGAGATCCTTTGCGCCTTCGAGAATGGCCTCTGCCTGCTCGTCGATACCCTTAGCCGCATCGATGATGATGACCGCCGCATCCGCATCGCGCGCACCGCCCCATGCCGCTTCAACCATCGCACGGTCCAGCCGCCGTTTCGGTTTGAAGATGCCGGGCGTATCCACGAGGATGATCTGGCTTGCGCCTTCGAGCATGATGCCGCGGATTTGCGCGCGCGTGGTCTGCACCTTGTGTGTGACAATAGAGACCTTGGTGCCCACAAGCTGGTTTGTCAGCGTAGATTTCCCGGCATTGGGGGCGCCGAGTATGCTGACGAAACCGCAGCGGCTTTCCGTTTGCCGTTCGTCCGGCGTCACATCGCTAGTCATCGTGATGCTCAAGCTGCTCTTCACCGGCCGTCTTATGCGCGGGCCAGACGCCTTCACGGATCAGAACAGCCGCCGCAGCATTCTGTTCCGCCACGCGCCGCGACGGGCCGGTGCCCTGCGCCGGATCATAGTCCTTGAGCCGGACTTCATAAGTGAACACCGGTTCGTGGGCAGGGCCTGACATCTCGATCTTTACATATTTCGGCAGCTTGGTCTGCCCTTGTCCCTGAATCCATTCCTGAAGCGCTGTCTTGGCATCGACTTCTTCGTCATCAGTCAAATCCGCGGCTCGTTTCGCCCAGAATGTCTCCACGACCTGTTTGACCGGCGACCAGCCGCCATCGAGATAGATTGCGCCCAGAAGCGCCTCGCAACTGTCGGCCAATATAGTCTGCTTGCGCCGCCCGCCCGCATGGGACTCGCTTTCGCCGAGCTTCAGATAGGTGCCAAGATCAATTTCAAGGGCAACCTCTTCGCAGGCTTCCCTGTTCACAAGTTTATTGAAACGTTTGGCAAGCTTGCCCTCTGGTGCGCCGGGAAGGGTCGTGAACAGATGCTCCGCCACCGCAAGGCCGAGCACGCGGTCACCAAGAAACTCCAGCCGCTCGTAGTCGGGAACGCCGGTCCGTCCATTGACTGCGCTGGCATGAGTTAACGCCTCATGCAGCAATATATCGTCGCGAAAACGATAGCCGATCCGCGTCTGAAGTCTGGATAATGGCGGGCGTCGCGGCACGGATTAATTGATCAGATCGAGGAAACGCGACCAACGGATTTCCATCGGCCAGCGCCAGGGAGTAAACCAGCTTGCCGTTTCATCGATTGAAAAGAAGATGATGTCGGCGCGTCCGATGAAATTCTCGCGTGGCACATAGCCGACGCCGCTATGCGGTACGCGGCTGTCCGATGAATTATCACGGTTGTCGCCCATCATGAAGAAACGGTTCTCGGGAACGACAAAGACCTGCGTATCGTCTTCGCTCGAATTGGTGCGGCAGTCCAGCGTGTCATAGCTGACGCCATTGGGCAGCGTTTCGCGATAACGCGGAATAACGACTTCGGTGTAATTTGTGCCGGATTCGCATGCCGAGCGCGGGCCGACAAAATCCTCGACGCGCTCGCGCTTGACCGCCTCGCCATTGATGTGCAGCACGCCGTCGATCATCTGTATCCGGTCACCCGGCAGGCCGATGACGCGCTTGATGTAATTCTCGGAGGTATTGCTTGGCAGTTTGAAGACCGCAACGTCGCCGCGTTCAGGATTCGAGCCAAAAATCCGACCCTCGAAAATATCCGGGCTCCAGGGAAAAGCATGTTTGCTGTAGCCATAGCTGAATTTCGAAACGAACAGGTAATCGCCAACCAGCAACGTCGGAATCATCGAGCCGGACGGAATGTTGAAAGGCTGATAAAGAAATATGCGGATGAATACCGCCAGCAGAAGTGCGTGAATAATTACGCGTAGCGTATCCATAAAACCGCCGCTCTGCGCGTCCTTATCTTTGACATTCGCATCACTGCTCATAGAACTATCCTTACTGCCGAATTGCAAAGCTATGGCTGACATAATCCCATTACAGCACAAAGGCAATCGGCTCTGAGCGAATCGGGGCAAATTTTGAGATTTTGTCGGAGAATTGATCCGAGCTGCCTATCATTCGGGAATTGCCGAGATAATTACGATCGCTTGGGCAATCGGGAAATCATCAGTGATAGACACGTCGATCTGCGCTTTTTTTCCCGGCGGGATCAGCAATTCGAGGCGTCGCGCGGCCCCGCCCGTGAGCTCGATGGTCGGCTTGCCGGAAGGTAGATTGACGACGCCGATATCGCGCCAGAACACGCCCAGATTCATACCGGTGCCGAGTGCCTTGGCGCAGGCTTCCTTGGCGGCCCAGCGCTTGGCATAGGACGCGGTGCGCATTCTCCGCCGGTCAGATTTCTGCCTCTCGATCTCGGTAAAAACACGATTGAGAAAGCGTTCACCATGCGCTTCGATCGTTTTCTCGATCCGGCGGATATCTATACTGTCGCTGCCTAGTCCGATGATCATTGCTGGAGCTGTTTGGCTGTGTTGTCAGGCGGCGCGCGCATCGGTCATGATCGACTTCATGCGTTTGACGGCATTGTCAAGCCCAACGAAAATCGCTTCGCCGACAAGGAAATGGCCGATATTCAGCTCGATGACCTGTGGTATGGCGGCAATCGGTGCAACCGTATCGAATGTCAACCCGTGGCCGGCATGGACTTCAAGGCCGCTTTCGCTCGCCTCCATGGCCGCTGCGACGATCCGCGCCAGCTCGGCGTCGCGCGTAGCATGGTCGCCCGCGGCGGCGGCATCACAATATGTCCCGGTGTGTATTTCGACAATATCGGCCCGCGCATGAGCGGCTGCGTCGATCTGCGCTGCGTCCGGATCGACGAACAGCGAAACCCTTATGCCAACATCTTTCAGCTTCTCGATGAAACCGGTCAGGCTGTTGCCGAGCCCGCGCACATCGAGGCCATGCTCGGTCGTACGTTCGGCGCGGCGTTCGGGTACGAGGCAGCAGGCATTGGGACGGGTCCGCAGCGCGATGGCGAGCATTTCATCGGTTGCTGCCATTTCCAGATTGAGCGGGCGCGTGATCATCGCCTTGAGCTTGACGATATCCTCATCCGCGATATGCCGCCGGTCCTCGCGAAGATGAGCGGTAATGCCGTCGGCTCCGGCCTCGATCGCCATTTGCGCGGCACGTAACGGATCGGGATAATCTCCGCCTCTGGCATTCCGGATCGTGGCGACATGGTCGATGTTTACGCCAAGGCGTAAAGGAAGAGGCGACATGGGCATTGCTCAGCTTGCAATATGTATCGTTGCTGGAAGACGCGTGCGCCGGGTCTTGTTCTC
>CAYOUP010000132.1:0-8937 GCA_964407125.1 uncultured Hyphomicrobiaceae bacterium
GGGATCGATGGTGCGCGAAAATGCGACGCTGATCTCCTTCGGCGACATCACACCGCTCATACCGGCAGCAGCGATCGCGCTTTTGACGGTCGCCGTCAATTTCGTGGTAGACTGGATGCTTTACCGTTCCTCCGGATTGAAGGACTAGTGTGGTGATCGAGAAATGCCCTTCATTGTTTCGGCAATCTCTGCAAGGAGATTTCTCGATCTCAAACCACATTAGAATCATAGGTTTGCTAGTGTCCCGTAAGATTGCGAAGTTCGCTACGGGGCCAGCTGCAGAATGAGGCGAACTTCGAAATCGGGACACTAGAGCGAGATGGATAAACGCAAAGACGTTCTCCTGGAGATCAAGGACCTTCGCATCGAGGCCTATTCCGAAGAGAAGTGGTTCGAGATCGTCCACGGTATTGACCTAACGCTTCATCGCGGCGAAGTCCTTGGACTGATTGGCGAGTCCGGGGCCGGGAAATCGACGATCGGCCTTGCCGCAATGGGATTTGCGCGGGACGGTTGCCGCATTTCTGGCGGATCGATCGAGTTCGACGGCATGGAGCTTACGACGACGTCGAAAGCGGACCGCCGCGCCTTGCGCGGATCGCGCATCGCCTATGTCGCGCAGTCGGCCGCCGCATCCTTCAATCCCTCGCACAGGATCATTGATCAGCATACGGAAGCGCCTGTCCAATACCGCATGAAGAAGCGGCTTGAGGCGCAGGAAGACGCGATGGAGCTTTATGAGCGGCTGCGGCTTCCGAACCCGACGGAAATCGGTTTCCGCTATCCGCATCAGGTCTCTGGCGGCCAGCTTCAGCGCGCCATGACAGCGATGGCGATGGCCTGCCGTCCCGATCTGATCATCTTCGACGAGCCGACGACCGCGCTCGACGTGACCACGCAGATCGAGGTTCTCGCCGCGATCCGTGACATCGTCGATCAGTTCAACACGGCAGCGATCTACATCACCCATGACCTTGCGGTGGTCGCGCAGATGGCCGACAGGATCAAGGTGCTCCTGAAGGGCGACGAGGTCGAGGAAGCAGAAACCGACAAGATGCTTGAAGATCCGCAGGAGGATTACACCAAGAGCCTCTGGGCGGTTCGCAGCTTTCGGCGCGACCAGAAATCGCGTCCCGGCGATAACAAACCCCTCATCTCGGTCCAGAATGTCGAAGCCTCATATGGGCCTGTGAAGGTTCTGGAAGATGTGTCCTTTGACATTTACCCCGGCATGACCGTGGCTGTCGTGGGGGAATCCGGCTCAGGCAAATCGACCGCTGCGAGATGCATTACCGGCCTGCTGCCGCCGACAAAGGGACAAATCCTTTTTGAAGGCGAAGCCCTGCCGCCAAGCTACAAGTCGCGCAGCAAGGAACAGCTCCGCCAGATCCAGATGATCTACCAGATGGCGGACACTGCCCTGAACCCGAAAGTTCAGATCGGCGAGATCATCGGGCGGCCGGCGAAGTTCTATTCCGGCTTGAGCGGCAGCGCGTTGAAGAGCCGCGTCGATGAGCTCCTCGACCTGATCGAGCTGGAGCCGTCGCAATATTACAACCGCTATCCGCCGGAGCTTTCGGGCGGTCAGAAGCAACGTATCGGGATTGCACGAGCGCTCTCTGCGGACCCGAAATTCATCATCTGCGACGAGGTGACGAGCGCGCTTGACCAGCTTGTGGCCGAAGGCATCCTTCGTCTACTCGACCGGCTGCAAAAGGAGTTCAATCTCGCTTATATGTTCATCACCCACGATCTGGCGACTGTACGCTCGATCGCTGATGAGGTCGTCGTGATGCAGAAGGGGCGCGTCGTCGAACAGGGGCCGAAAGACGAGATGTTCAAGCCCCCGCACCATGCCTATACGGATCTTCTGTTGTCATCTGTTCCGGAGATGGACCCGAACTGGCTCACTACGCTGCTTGAGGAACGCGGGGTCGATAATGTCGGCGACGCCGCGGCGAGGTCGATAGCAAACAAAGACGCTTCCGGTCAGGAAGGCAAGCAGGGCTGAACCAAAGCTTGTCGAATTTGATTTTGGCTAACACACGCAACTCAATTGCCGAGTTGCGTGTGGAGGAAATATGCGCGCGCCCTTCCCCACACAGCTATATGCCATATCCGAACCGGTCTCGAAACACAGACGCGCGATCCATAACCTGTAGCTAATCTTCACGCTCAATAAATAATTATTCATCAAGCTCGTAATGTGCGATATGGGCTTAGGAGGCGATATGACCGGCTTCATCAAAATTGATGACATTGTGCTCCATTACAGCCACCGTCCTGCGGCTCACGGTGGCGAGGTCATCGTCTTCATCAACTCGCTGGGGACCGATTTCCGCATCTGGCAGCGGGTTGTCGAAAGATTACCCGAAACCTTCGGCTGTCTGCTTTACGACAAGCGAGGCCATGGGCTTTCAGGTCTTGGCGAGACACCCTACAGCATCGAAGGGCTCGCCAATGATCTCGAAGGTTTGTTGGACGCGCTTTCCATCAGCCAGGCCCATATATGCGGCCTGTCGGTTGGCGGCCTGATCGCGCAGGCGCTCTATATAAGGCGTCCGCAAGCGATCAAAAGTCTCATCCTGTGTGATACCGCTTCAAAGATCGGAACGGCTCAGATGTGGACCGAGCGCATGGACGCTGTTACGGCGAACGGCATAGAGCCTATTGCCGGGCCTGTTCTGGAGCGCTGGTTCAGCGCCGGTTTTCGCAATTTCGCCAGCGCGGACTTTGAAGGCTATGCCAACATGCTTCTTCGTCAGCCGCGCGCTGGCTATGTCGCCACATGCGCCGCCCTGCGTGACGCCGACTATGTGGAAGCATCCCGCAAGATTGCGGCGCCCGTCATGTGCATCGTCGGGGACGAGGACGGCTCGACTCCCCCGGATTTAGTGAAAGATATGACCCAGCGCATAGCAGGCGCACGTTTTGAGCTGATAAATTCAGCAGGGCATTTGCCCTGTATCGAGCAGCCGGACGCAATGGCGACGCTCATAAGTTCATTCGTCAAGGCCAATGTCGGCAATATGCCGGGTAATGGCTGAGAAAGGGGAGGAAAAACAAGATGATGCCCAATGTTCCTGTAGAAACCGGGCCGTTCTGGCCAAGGGATCATGAATGGCATCCAAAGCCTTTTACGCCCGGTTATAAAACAACCGTGCTGCGTTCTCCGCAAAAGGCGTTTTTGTCCCTGCCGAACACGCTGGGTGAGATCAATGGCCCGGTTTTCGGCCATAACATGCTCGGCGAACTCGACAATGATCTGTTGATCAATTTCGCCAAGCCGGGCGAGACCGCGATCGGCGAGAGGATTATCGTTCATGGCTATATCCTTGACGAGCGGGGCAAGCCGGTTCCGAATATCCTGCTGGAGGTCTGGCAAGCAAACGCAGGCGGACGCTACCGGCACAAAAAAGACGGTTACCAGGCGTCGATCGATCCGAATTTCGGCGGTTTTGGCCGTACACTGACCGATGAGAACGGCTATTACGCCTACCGCACGATCAAGCCCGGCCCCTATCCCTGGCCGAATAATCAGAATGACTGGCGGCCAGCGCATATCCATTTCTCCGTGTTCGGTTCAGGCTTTGCACAGCGCCTTATCAGCCAGCTCTATTTCGAAGGCGACCCGCATATTCCGCTCTGCCCGATCGTGAACACCATCAACGATCCGCAGGCGATCGAGCAGCTCACGGCGCGGCTCGATATGGACAACACCATCCCCATGGACGCGCGGGCCTATCGATTCGACATTATTCTGCGCGGCCGCCGCTCGACCCTGTTTGAAAACCGTCTGGAGGGCAATTGACCATGAGCAGCTTTGCCGATCACCTTAAAGAGACGCCATCCCAGACCGCCGGGCCTTATGTGCATATCGGTACGAACCCGAATTTCATCGGCAATAACGGCGTCTATCCGGCCGACCTCGGCGTGGTCATGGTCAACGAAAAGACCAGGGGCGAGCGCATCACGATCACCGGCAAAGTGATCGACGGGTCGGGCACCCTCTTGCGCGATGCACTTCTGGAAATCTGGCAGGCCGATGCCGACGGACTGTTCAACAGCCGATCGGAGACGCGCGGAACCGCCGATCCCGAATTTACCGGCTGGGGCCGACAGCCTGTCGATTTCGAAACCGGTGTTTACCGTTTCGAGACGATCAAGCCGGGCCGCGTCCCGTTCACGGACGGGCGTCTGCAAGCGCCGCACATCATGTTCTGGATCGTGGCTCGCGGCATCAATATGGGTTTGCACACGCGCATGTATTTCGGCGACGAGGAAGCGGCTAACGCCGATGATCCCGTGCTCGCGAAGATAGAGCATAAGGTACGCGTGCCGACCCTGATCGCGCAGGCGGATGGCAAGAGCTACACCTTCGACATTTATTTGCAGGGTGAAAAGGAAACCGTCTTTTTCGATATTTAGCCGGACGATGGGAATGGAATGAAGCTGGTAATGAGCCGGGCATGTCTTTTTCGCTGATTCAGGATGGCATTCTTGCCCCGCTGTTGAGCGACAATGAGCTTGCCGGTCTGTTTTCCGCATCCGCAGACATCAAAGCGATGCTTGAATTCGAAGCCACGCTTGCTCACAGCGAAGCCGAGCACGGTGTCATCCCTGCCGAGGCAGCCGCCGCCATTGCCAAGAGCATCGAGAGCGTCTCGCCCGGCCTGGCGCAAATGGAAGGCGGCGTCGTCCGGGACGGCTTGGCCGTGCCAAGTCTGATCGCCCAGCTCCGCAGCGGCATGGATGATGATACCGCGCAATATCTCCACTTCGGCGCAACCAGTCAGGACCTTATCGATACCAGCCTCATGCTGAGGCTGAAAACGGTGGCAAAAATCCTCATAGACCGGCTTGCGGAGCTGGAGCAGGCGCTTGACCAACTGCTCGAAAAATACGGGCAGAGGCCACTGATGGCGCGAACGCGCATGCAGGCGGCGCTGCCGATTAGCGTCGGCGACCGGATCATGATCTGGCAAGCCCCGCTGGCAAAGCTGCGCAGCCGATTGGCTGGCCTATCGGAAACCAGCCTTCCTGTTCAGTTTGGCGGCCCCACCGGCACGCTGAACAAGCTGGTGGACAAGGGGCCTGCTGTTCGCCGAACTCTGGCGGAAAGGCTTGGGCTAGGAGATGCGGGCCGCTGCTGGCACACGGACCGCACGGTCATCGTGGACTGGGCCACGGCCATGTCGCTGATCACCGGCAGCCTTGGCAAGCTGGGGCAGGACATCGCGCTCATGAGTCAGACCGGGATCGAGGAGATCACGATCAAAGGCGGCGGCACCTCGTCCGCGATGCCGCACAAGGCCAATCCCGTCAGTGCGGAAATATTGGTGACCCTGGCCCGCTTCAATGCCACCCTGTTGCCGGGCTTGCACCACGCTCTGATCCATGAACAGGAACGCTCAGGCGCGGCATGGACATTGGAGTGGATGGTGCTGCCGCAAATGTGCGTCACCGCCGGCACGGCCGCCAGGACTGCAAGCAAGCTTCTGTCTCAAATCGAATTTGCGTCATGACCGGAACGGTCGTTTTCGCTGCCTTTGGCATTGGATTCGCCCGTCGCGCCGTGCCTTTCCCTGTTCACATAGCTAGGTCGGACGGTCGTCAATAAGCGGATTCGGTTTTGCCAGCATCTCAAGCGACCGAACGTCATCGAGCTGGATCAAGCTGCCTTCGACTCTGACACCGTAAGGCTTGAGCGTGTTGAAGGCGCGGGAAAGATTCTCGGGCGTCATGCCGAGCATTGAGGCGAGCGTGCGCTTATCGTGGGGCAGCGTGAGTGATCCATTGGCGCCCTGGTCGCGATGATAGCGCAGCAAACGGTTGGCGAGTCTTTCCACGGAAGTGCGCAGCTTAAGGTCCTTGTGCTCCTTCACGACACCACGATAGCAGTTCGCGAGTTCGACGACGATTGCGCGCGCAAAGGCTTCGTCCTTCTGGAAGGCGTCCCTGATGTTTTCCGACGGAATGAGCAGGATCTTCGAGCGATCGCAGGTTCGCGCCGACATCAGATAGACCGCGTCCTTCAGCACCGCGGCCAGAATGAACGTACCGACCGGGCGAACGATGCCCATTGTTGATTCACGGCCGTTGGAGTGGGCATAGAGTTCGACGCAGCCTTCAATGACAACATAAAGAAAATCCGCAAGATCGCCCTCGGAGATGAGTTCGAGCTGTGCGGGAAAAGTCTGCAGATAGGCCGCTTGCATGAGCGTTTCGAAATTTGCCTCGCTCATACTTTCGAAAAGCCCGAGAGCCCGGACCTCTGGCAGATCTGAAAGTCTCATCGCTTTGGTCGCTTGATAAAGGTCAAGGGTTTATTTGACTAATTTAGCGGCATGGGATTGCAGCCGCAACCCTATAGTTTGATATTGATACGCCGTCTTCTTAGCTGGTGTGCGCCGCACTCTTGTTTCTTCGCCTCATGGCGGGTTTGTTGATCCAGATCATGCGAGCAGCAGGCGCTCAATGAAAGGTTGCCCCGTTTCAAACAGTAAAGCGGCATTGCGCCGTTGGGAAATGGGGCTGGATTCATGCATTCGCTCGAAGGAGTCACGAAATCCGATCAATACCGGGCGCTCGGGCTCAGTACATTCGCATTCACTGTCTGTTTTGCCGTCTGGACGATCTTCTCGATCATCGGTGTAAAGATCAAGGCCGATCTCGGTCTTAACGACACGCAGTTCGGCCTGCTCGTCGCAACGCCTGTTCTAACCGGCTCGATCAGCCGCATTTTTCTCGGTGTCTGGACCGAGCAATTTGGCGGGCGCCTGATGTTTCCGCTGCAAATGCTGCTCACGGCGGTCTGTGTCTGGCTGCTGACTTCGGTGCAGACCTATGAAGTGTTCCTGCTTGCCGCGCTCGGACTTGGCTTGGCCGGTGGCTCATTTATCATCGGCATCGCCTATGTCTCGCAATGGTTCGAGAAGGAAAAGCAGGGCACAGCGCTCGGCATTTTCGGTGCGGGCAATGTCGGCGCGGCGGTTACCAATTTTGCAGCCCCTTTTCTTGTCGTTGCGATGGGATGGCAGGGCACGGCGCGTATTTATGCCATCGTCCTGGCTGCGACCGCAGTGGCCTTCTATCTCCTGAGCAAGGACGATCCGGCACAAGCCGTGCGCAAACGGACAGGCAACTCCGCGGTCTCTGCGGCTGAACAGCTTGCCCCGCTCAAGAACCTCCAGGTCTGGCGTTTTGCCACCTATTACTTCTTCGTCTTCGGCGGCTTCGTCGCGCTGGCGTCCTTCCTGCCGCGCTATTATGTCGGCGCTTATGGCCTTGAGTTGACGACAGCAGGTGTATTCGCCGGGCTTTATTCCCTGCCGGGATCGGTCTTCCGCGCGCTTGGCGGCTGGATGTCGGATAAATGGGGCGCGCGCTCTGTGATGTATCTGACTTTCTTCGTCTCTCTCGCCTGCCTGTTCGTGATGAGCTATCCGCAGACAAGCTATGCGGTGCAGGGAATTCAAGGCCCGATCACCTTCAACTTCGGCGTCAGCGCTACCCTTTTCGTCGCGCTGACTGTGGTCCTCGGTTTCGTCATGAGCCTCGGTAAGGCCGCCGTCTACAAGCACATCCCGGTCTATTACCCGCACCATGTCGGCGCCGTTGGTGGACTGGTCGGCATGATTGGCGGTCTCGGGGGTTTCTTCCTGCCGGTCGCTTTCGGGATCTTGCTCGACTACACCGGCGTCTGGACCGCGCCCTACATGCTGATGTTCGTACTCGTCGCGGTCTCCACGGTCTGGATGCACGTCGCAATCCGGCAGATGGAGCGGAAGCGTCATCCCGCGCTCGCCGAAGAGAAATATCTCTCCGACGTACCGGAACGTCCATTGCCGAAGCCGCAAGGCGGTTCTTCAACGCCGCCCATGCCGCAAGGACAAACTCATCCTGCTGAATAACGAACCACCTGCGGGCCGCATAGCAATGCGGTCCGTTCCAAAACACCGCCAATTGGAGAATTCTCATGGCGACAACCGCCTCATCCCAAGCCGCAGCTCATACGCTGAGCGACTGGCAACCTGACAATCCCGCATTCTGGGAAAAGACAGGCCACCAGATTGCAAGGCGCAATCTCTGGATTTCGATCCCGGCTCTTCTCCTGGCCTTCTCGGTCTGGATGGTCTGGTCCGTGGTCGTGGCCAAACTCCCGGCCATCGGCTTCGCCTATACGACAGATCAACTCTTCTGGCTCGCCGCTCTGCCCGGCCTGTCCGGCGCAACCTTGCGTATCTTCTATTCCTTCATGGTACCGATTTTCGGCGGGCGGCTCTGGACGACGCTTTCGACCGCTTCGCTTCTGATCCCGGCCATCGGCATCGGCTTTGCCGTGCAGAACCCCAGCACACCCTATGGCGTGTTCCTCGCGCTCGCTTTGCTCTGCGGTTTTGGCGGCGGCAATTTCGCCTCGTCCATGGCCAATATTTCCTTCTTCTACCCGAAGAAGGAGAAGGGCAATGCGCTTGCGCTGAATGCCGGTCTCGGCAATGCGGGTGTCAGCGTGATGCAGTTCCTCGTCCCGCTGGTTATCACCACCGGCACATTCGCCTTTGTCGTTGGCGACGGTCAGGTGACATCGGACGGTACGAAGCTCTGGCTGCAGAATGCCGGATTTGTCTGGGTGCCGTTTCTGATTGTCGCCACGATCGCTGCCTGGCTCGGCATGGACGACATCGCCTCGGCCAAGGCGTCTTTCTCCGAGCAGTCGATCATCTTCACACGCAAGCATAACTGGGTCATGTGCATCCTTTACACCGGCACCTTCGGCAGTTTTATCGGTTATTCGGCGGGCTTCCCGCTCCTGATGAAGACGCAGTTCCCGTCGGTTGACGTTCTAGCTTATGCCTTCCTTGGCCCGCTCGTCGGTGCGCTGAGCCGGGCGGCCACGGGCTGGGTCTCCGACAAGTTCGGCGGCGGACGTGTGAC